>NZ_SELU01000003.1:0-139305 GCF_006861605.1 Pseudanabaena sp. UWO310
CCGATATCAAACTTCGGTTATGGTTCAATTTATTGAACTTATAGCTTTTGTATTTACATATGGATTGAACCACAGAAATAAATGTGAAACTGCTTCTATACATTGCTTTTGTTTCCCGACAAGTCTATTAAGCTGATAGAACTTACTATGAAGTTAAGTAATCGCAGTTAGAAAGTTCCCAATATATTCTTTAAGAACGATCTTTGTGCTTAAAGAATATTTGTGTGTCAAACACTATAGTCCAAGGAATTAACAAATAATTGTCCAACAAAGCAAGGATAGCAGCCTAAAACATTAAAAAATCCTTAAAAAGATCGATTTGGATGCATATTCCTTTACGAAAAACTTTACAAAATGTTATTTGAAACATGGAAAGACTAAAAATCACCCTCACCACAGCCGATTATCGTCAATGCGTAGCCCTTTGCCTGAGAGGGCATAGCCATGCCTCAACGATCAATCGCGCACAGGTATTACTAGCTTACTTTTCCCGTTATCTTGCTGTTTCAGCATAACCGCCAATATTCCTACCGCCACAAGTCTTATTCTAGCGTTGTACATTGTCATTAAGTAACACTTATTGCAAATACAGTTAATCCTGAAACTCTTTCCTAGAAAGCATTTCAGAGATGACGTGAAAAGTAAGATCGATCTCCAAGTCTTGGCGCAATCATTGGGCGAATATTATCCCCTTCTTTGCTTTCCCCCCTGAGATTCGCAGGGCGATTTATACCACCAAGGCACTTGAGTCAATGAATAGTAGCTTGCGGAAGGTGATTAAATCTCAACAGATTTTCCCCTCTGATGAGGCTGCTTTCAAGCTGGTTTATTTGGCGATGCGGAATATTTCTAAGAAATGGACAATGCCCATTCGCGATTGGAAACCCGCCCTTAATCGATTTGCTATCCTCTTTGAGGATCGTCTCCACATCTAGCTTCTAGACTTTACACAAAATGCTTGACAGTCTCCTTTAGCCAAGAAATATCTAAATATTCTATATATTTGTTTTCTAATGGTTTATCCGACAAAAACTTATATAATTCTTTAGAATGAATATGTAAATTTATAATCTGAACTAATTTGTCTTCAATAAGTATGTACGGCTTATACAAACTTTCATTCTCAATCCAATAAAACTGAAAATGATTATACTTGATTATACAAGTTTCATTTATAAATCCACGAGTGTCACCACCTTGATTCCTTTTATCCACTCCTCCTAAATATTGACCCATTGCAGCTGCATCAAATATGCAATCAATATAATTGTAATTGTAGTTTTTATTGAACTTAAAAACAATGTCATCTATTATGGGGAAAATAGGCAAAGGTTCAATCAGTGATTCATCGAATTTTGCTAAGTTCTCCATGTCATTTAGATTTTTATTGTAGTTTTCTATTATGGGTCTGAAAGATTCTGGGTTAGGAATATAAATAAAACTTGGAATGACTCTATTATGATGATCAAATGGGACGTAAACCTTATTTTTGAATAATGGCTTTAATTTGTCTACATCTTCATATACCAATGTGTCATTTTCGATATGAATTGCATTTGTAATTCCATACCTTTTTATGTATGAATATAAGTAAAACAATCTTAGTGAACAGTAGTGCCAAAATCCATCTCTAAAATGTCTATCCAATTTTGATTGTTTATCGAAATCAAAATCATCTAATTCCTTACAATCAATCAGCTCAATATTCTCGAATTCTTGTAAATATTCAAAGTAATCCCTTTCTGTTATAACAGTAACATCTAAGTTGTTATGTAAATGTAAATTTCTGATGTTATCGATTAAGTATTTTTGAAAATTTCCTACACTGACTAAAATTATCTTCATAATATTATTGTTTGTAACTATGTATTTGCTATAAAATTCAAAGATGTATAAAATCATGAAACTTAAAGTTCTAGCATTAGGTAATCCAGACTTTCTAAAGACATTACTGTGTTTTTTACTAAATTAAAAGCTGTCTGCCGATCTATAGGTTGTAAAGTTACAGGATCTACAGGTCTAAATTGCTTCCAGCGTTCAACTAAAAACATAATAGTTTGTGGTGCATCCAATAAAGGAAATAGACAGGTAGCCATTGAGCTATCAAGCGTCACAATCTGTTGATGTGTTGATAGATATTTGTCAAGACTTAGAATTCCACAATCCGTAATATTAACCGCTAAGTCTTCTCTAAACTTGGAAGTATTTAGTTGAGGGTGCAGATAAACTTTTGCCTTATGCCAATCAAAATCATTCCATGTACTAGAAGGTATAAAAGTTTGAATTTGTTGAGGATGACCGCACCAAAAGTCTAACAGTCGATGAATTGGATTGAGAAACTCATACATTTTGAGACGATTCTCAACCGATAGATCTGGTAAACTCATTTCCCAAAAAATAGGCAAATTATCTACTTCTTTGAATAAATCTCTAATATCCCATTCACGCCAGTTTACCATGCTAATAAATTCTAAGCCAGATAATTCTAAGGCAATAAACATGTCAGAGATTGTATACCCCTTATCCCCTTGAAACAAATAATTCATTAAAATATCTACTTTGTTGTCTTTACTTGTGTAGCTTGGATTCCAAGTTTGGGTTTTGAGTAAAACATGATCTTTTAAGGCTTGCATTGTCTCAATAACAACTTCTATCTCTAACTCTTCAGGATTTTCATCCATCAAACCCATCATTGCAAACATTTTTTGAGCGCGATAAATATTAGCTCTATTTGCAAAACTATGTAAGTTGCTACGAATAATCCCACTAGGATTTAATAATGATTTCATGGATGTAAGAGCACACACAGGATCAGGAAATAAATAAAGCAGCTCATCACAATTTATATAATCAAATTGATAATTCAAAGAAGATAATTCTTCTATGGATAGGACATAAAATTCTGCATTATCAAAGCCATGATATTTTAAACGTTGTTCGGCTAATTTAATTGACTCTGCCGATATATCCACACCTACTATTTTTGCTCCTGGATTTGCTTCAGCTAAAATAAGGGACTTATAACCAGAACCGCATCCTGCATCTAAAATAACTTTTCCTTTAGTATCTATAACTCGCTGATCTCTCAAATAGAAAGAGGTCACCAAGTTGTGGATATATAGCTCATTGGGGCTATCTTTAGGCGATTTATCTATTGGGATTCTGGGATATGGGCTACTATCAAACTGTTGACGAATTTTATCTAGTAAATCAGATTGAGGATTGGTCATACAATTTGCTCCTAAGGATAATTTCTGAGGTTTTACATTAGCTAAATAAATGCGATTGCATTGTATCAGAGCCTATAGGCATTCTGATAGGGATCCTTTGTGCTAGATTTTAGTTCAACAACTATCATTTCTTGTCGTACTCACTGACTGCATCATATTACAAGGAAGATCTGGCTTTCCTATGCAAAATTTGCAAAATCTTCTGTTTGCTGCCCTTGGGGGGCTGTTGATGGGACTGACTCCCGATCCCTTTAGTCAATGGTGGCTGGCGTGGATTGCGCTGCTCCCTTTGTGGATGTTGGCGCAAAGGCTGAAAGTGAAGGCAGCGATCGCTATGGGGGCAATATGGGGATTTTGCTATCACGGTATGGCGTTATTTTGGATTACTAGTGTACATCCGATGGAATGGATGGGTGTGCCTTGGTGGAATAGTTTTTTGATTGCTACATTAGTTTGGTTGTTGATTGCGGGATGGGGGGCCGTATTATCGGGGCTATGGGCAGGGGGCATGGCATTATTTACCCAGAAATTGAATGTGCCGAGTCGGCTGGTTATTGCCTGTGCGATCTTTAGTGGTTTGGAGATTGTTTGGAGTTGGGGACCACTTTATTGGACAGCACTGGGTTATACCCAGAGTCCTCACGATCTATTACTTCTGCAAATCAGTCGCCTCTCTGGTCAGCAAACTATGACTTCCGCGATTGTGGCTGTCAATGGATTGTTAGCGGAAACTCTGTTGCAGAAAACTTGGCGCGATCGCTTTGCCTCAGCAAATCATCAGGTAATAATTACGCCGTTGCTTGTTTTTGTAAAACAATGGCGCTATGCGATCGCTGCAATTTTGCTTGTATTAGCAATGGCTGGTTATGGCGTATGGGAAATGCAAAGCGATCGCATGGCAAGTACAAATGGCAAAGCGATCAAAGCAGGTATTATTCAGGGTAACTTCCCGAATATCCTGACGGTCTTACCAAGAGGATGGGAAATTGCGGTTGATAACTACACTAAGGGTTATGAAAAGTTGGCTCAATCTGGAGCGGAAATGATCGTTACACCTGAAACAGCGATTTCTTTTCTCTATCCAAATTACGATGCGCGTCGCGAACCTTTTGATCGTGCGGTTGAGAAATATCGCGTGCCCGTATGGTTGGGCGGTTTTGGTAAGACCCGCAATCCGAATACTGAAGATCCAAATAATTACACAAATAGTCTCTTTCTAATTGACGGTTCTAATAAGATTCTCAGTCAATATGACAAGGTTCGCCTTGTGCCAGTAGGTGAATATATTCCATTTAAAGCAGTTTTAGGAGGTCTAATTAAGCGTCTATCACCACTGCGCGGAGAAGTGGAAGCTGGTTCGAGCGAGCAACTGGTCGATACACCTTGGGGGCGCTTTATCTTGGGAATCTGTTATGAATCCGCCTATCCAGCTACCTTCCGATTTCAAACCGCCGCAGGTGGGAAGTTAATTCTCTCCGCTTCCAACAATGCTCATTTTGCTTCCTACATGTCAGCCCAACACCATGCTCAAGATGTCGCTAGAGCCATCGAAAGCGATCGCTGGGCGGTAAGGGCTACCAATACTGGCTATTCAGGCTTTGTCGATCCCAATGGGCGGACGATCTGGCTCTCGCAGGTCAACACCTACGAAACCCATGCAGAAACGGTTTATTTAAGGGATACGAAGACTCTCTATGTGCTCTGGGGCGATTGGATGACTCCTTTACTTGGTGTCACGGGTATTGCTATTTATGCCAAACATCGTCTCATGAGTTAAAAAATATAAACAACCCAAAATAGTGTTGCCGCGCGGAGCGCGGCAACACTATTTTGGGTTTTCATTTTGTCCTGATACAGTTGCTATACAAAAGCTGCCGCAACCTTGCGATCGCGACAGCTTTTGTAAAAATTAAAAATAAATGAGAGCGATAGGGTAATAGCTTTAGCTATTAATTAGACATCGTAAGTAGCCTTACCAGTAAACTTAACGCTTACGGGGTTAGGATTATCACCAATCTTGCGGCTGACGCTATTTGCGGCAACACGACCAGCATTCACCTTCTCAGGGAATACACCATCGCTAGGATGTAGATAAACTTGGTCGCCATTGGGAAATTCGCGCCAAATCTTATAGTTGGTGATCTTAAATTTACGCAACTGTGTACCTAAAGCTAATGCTTGCTCTTTCTTAGCTAAGTAAAGCAAGTTATCGCCTTTGACCATAGTCGCAGCACCGCCTGTAGGCATTTCAAATACTTGTTCTTTGGGGCTTTCCCAAGAGATCAGGTACTTTTCTTCGGTGAAGGCTGCGTTGAGCAAACCACCAGTGCTACCGCCCCAGATAGGAGTTTTACCCTTGGGGGTAGGTGCAGTCGCTGTTGCTTGTTCTTCTGACATTGAGATTTTCTCCCAAATTGCGTATACGCCTTTGTTATCATTTGCAAAGATATCATTCCTATATACCCCTGCTTCAAGCTTACTTAACGTTACTTTACGAAGCTTGACAAAACTTTTGGAGAAACCATGGGGATATTGTTTTCTTGTTTATGGGTTGTCCTAAAGAGGTAAGGATGGGCGGCGCTCTGCGCCGCCCATCCTTACCTCTTTATTTAGGAACTAATGAGACGGCTAAGATAGCGTTCGATGAGGATGGCAGCTACGATATCATCGATGGGGCGATGGGGCGATCGCATTCCGAGTGGGACTAATTTCATTAAGCCTTGGGCGGGATAAATTTGCCAAAACCTTTGACGCGCCTCTTCGCTGCTAAAACGCTCGTCTACGGTGATGATCCGTAGGTCGGGGAATGTGGCTTGTAATTCGGCTTTCCATTGCTTAGAGGCAGTCTGATCGCCCATCACCATCAACGAAATGGGATAGCTCTCTAATAAATTGCCGACTTTGGCGATCGCTTCTAGGCTGGGGATGACTGCCTGAAAATGCAGCTTACGATCTAAGCCCATGACAGCGACACCGCATTTTTGTTTTCCTGGATCGAAACCTAGTAGCACGGATGAGTTTGGTAATTTAAGTTTGGTAATTGGGGATTGGGGATTGGCTATTGGCTATTGGCTTTTAGCTCTTAGCTTTTGGCTTTTGGCTTTTAAGTACCTCAGCATAATTAAAATCTAGATCTAAAACCTGCGGCGCACGCTGCGCGTGCGCCGCAGGTTTTAGGGTTTTATAGTTAATTAAGCCCACTTACTTATTAGTTAGTAATTTTTGATATTGCTTTCTACTTTCTACAATATAGCCTTTCGAGAAATAGCTTTTTGAGTAAAGTAGCCAATTTGCTAGGCATAATTAAAAACCAAAACCAGAGAGCATACCGCCCGTGCAGCGGGCGGTATGCTCTTCTGGGTTTTAAGTTTACTTATGCCTAGCTACCTAGATTCTCTGGACAAATTCGCTAATCCCAGTGCGATAGGTTTCGAGAGAATCTAGGAAACCACCATTATGATCGCCTCTGATCTTAATGAGTTTTTTAGGTGAATTGGCAGATTGGAAGTTTCTCTCGCCATGATGAAATGGAATGATTTCATCGTCGATACTGTGAATTATCAAGACGGGAATCTTGATTTTGGGTAGGCGATCGATGGAGTTGTAGGAAAATTGCGATAGTAGGCGAATTGGCAGAAATGGGTAAAGCTCGGCGGCGCGATCGCTGACTGAGGTAAATGTTGATGCCAGTATCAAGCCTCCTGCCGCATTTTTATAGTCTTGTCCATAGTCCTGTGAAGTCTTTTGCGCGAGATTTTGCGCGAGATAAGAGGCGATCGCGCCACCTAAGGATTCGCCGTAGATAATAATTTTCTTGGGCGGAATTTGTTTTTCTTGGGTTAGGTATTGCCAAGCAGCCTCGACATCGGCATAGGTTCCTTCTTCGGTGGGTTTTCCATCACTTTTGCCATAGCCACGATAGTCAAATAGGAGGGTGGATAATCCTAAATCCCTGAAAATTGGTAGATAACTCACGCGATTACTGATGTTGCCGCCATTGCCGTGACAAAACAAAATTATGCTTTTACCAATGGGATCGCTGTCGGTTGCAGGTACGAACCAGCCATCTAAATTAATATTGTCTTTGGTGGTTAGTTGAATATCTTCAAATTTTAATCCATTGTCTTTTGGGGTTTCCAATAAATCTTTGCTCGGCATATAGATCAGATTGGATTGCCCGAAATATAAAGCGATCGCTAGACCAAGATAAGCAAATACCAAAATCCGAATTACGGGCAGTAAAAAACTCTGAAATATTTGTAATAATGACCGTAGATTCTGGCTCATGTCTTTAAAATCTCATGTTTTTAACCAAAGTAATAAGTAGCTAGGCATAATTAATTACAGATCCAACCATATAAAGTTGCGCCCCGCAGGGGCGCAACTTTATATGGTTCCGTAATTTATTTTGCACAAGTACTTATACAGCTATCCTAAATGATTTGAAGAGAGGCTTCGACTTCGTTCAGCGATCGGGATATGTTCGCTGAGCGTCCTATTTTTTTCCTACAGCGCTTTGCGCTCAAACCCAAACCTAGAGAAATTTTGAAAGCCTTGCAAAGCAAGGCTTTCAAAATTTCTCTAGTGTTTTATTTGATCGATAATTGCTGTAAGTAGCTAGGCATAATTCATTACAAACCAAAACCCGTAAAGTTTCGCCCCGTAGGGGCGAAACTTTACGGGTTTTGGTATTCCTTGCTATAAAACTAGAAGAGCATATCGCCTGCTTAGCGGGCGCTACGCTCTCTGTTTTTGCTTAGTTGCTTAGTAATTTATTAACGGCTTCTGCAATATTCTCTTGTTTAATTAAAGCCTCGCCGACAAGTACGGCACTTGCACCGCAGGTTTGTACAAAATCTAAGTCTTGACGGGTATAAATGCCAGATTCGCTGACCCAGAGATATTGATTTCTCGCTTCTGGAGTTAGCCCATCCATTAAAATTTTGGTTTGTTCGAGTTCTACGACAAAATTTTCTAAGTTGCGATTGTTAATGCCAATTAAACGTATATCAGGAATCTGTAAAATCCGATCAAGTTCCGATTGTGTATGCACTTCGACGAGAGCCGTCATGCCTAATTGATGGATTAACGCTTGCAATGTGGTTAATTCCTCATCGGTGAGGATAGCGGCGATTAATAAAACTGCGTCTGCCCCACACGATCGCCCCAGATAGATTTGATAGGGATCGATAATAAATTCCTTGCACAATAGCGGTAAATCAACGGCCTGACGTACCAGTTGTAAATATTCAAAGCCCCCTTGAAAAAACTCGCGATCGGTCAAAATTGAGAGGCAACTTGCGCCACCTTGGGCGTAGGCTTGAGCGATCGCGATGGGATCGAAGTCTTGTCGAAATATGCCTTTACTGGGGGAGGCTTTTTTGACTTCGGCAATTAAGGCGGGTTGAGTCTGTGAATTTTGCAAGCTGCCATAGAAATCTCGCGCCGATCGCCCCACTCTATTTTTAAGGGATTCTAGAGGCTCCTTGGCATACATTTGGGCGACCTCCCGTTCCTTGTGCCAGACAATTTTTTCTAAAATATTTTGAGGTGTGTCAGTGGGATCGGCGATCGCATAGCCTTTAGGACGAGCAGTTTCAGATTGGCGGCGTACTTGCATTGATGGGAAAAATTTTGAGCATGAAAGTGATAACTTTTAGCATAGAACAATTTACCAAAAAGGCACCTAGAGTTACTTTGGCAGTCTTACAGCAATTATCGATCAAGCGAACCACAAGAAGAATTTTGAAAGCGTTACGAAGCATCGCTTTCAAAAATTTTCTTAGTTTGGGTTTGAGCGCAAAGCGCAGTAATTTGGATGCTAATCAAATGGTAAGGATGGGCGGCGCTTTGCGCCGCCCATCCTTACCTATTTGGCAATACCGTTATTTTTTCGTAAATTGTTTTATAAATTATGGGTTTTCTTTACAAGCAAAGCGCTCATTTTTCGGTATATTTGCCTGTGTAATGTGAGTTGAGCATAGTTTTTATGAGCGCGATCGCAAACTCTAACCAACCCGAAGGCAAGCAAAAAACTTCGCGAGTTAAAGCATATTGGCAAAGTATCCCTTGGAAAAAGTTATCCAGTTTGTTGTTGGCGATCGCCCTGTGCTTTTACCTCACAGCCTGCGGTGGGGATAGTAAGCCAGTAAGTAAAAATTCCGATCAGAAAACGACCCCTAGCGTCAGCCTTGTTGAGGTTTCTCCACCTACCGAAATCCAACGCTTGAGCCGATTTCTCGAAAAATATACGCCACAGGTCAGTATCGTTAGCCCAAAACCTGATGAGGTGATCCCTAACACTGACGTATCGGTCAAATTTGACGTAAAAAACTTACCAATTTTTAAAAATGCTGAGTTTGGACTCGGTCCCCATGTCCATGTGACTCTGGATAATCAAGAGTACAAAGCGCTCTACGACCTCAATCAAACCGTAACTTTCGAGCATCTGAGTGCGGGAACCCATACGATCCGCGCCTTTGCTTCGCGACCTTGGCATGAGAGTTTCAAGAATGAGGGTGCTTATGCCCAGACCACTTTTCACGTTCTGACCAAGACTGGCGAAAATGCTCCTGAAGCAAAAGTACCTTTGCTAACCTATAGCCGTCCCGTGGGAACCTATGGGGCAGAGCCGATCATGCTCGACTTTTATGTGCAAAATGTACCTTTACCTGAGCTGAGTAAAGACGATCTCGCGATCAATGACTGGCAAGTTCGAGCGACAGTTGACGGACAAAGCTTCACCTTCGATCGCTGGGAACCGATCTACCTCAAGGGATTTAATGCTGGACAAAACTGGGTGAAATTGGAATTGATCGAGCCAGATGGGGATGCGATCGCCAATGTCTTTAACAGCACCGCCCATGTAATTAACTATCAACCCAATGGCACTGATACCCTAGCCCGTCTTGTTCGTGGTGAAAAGATTGCCAATATTGACTTGATTGTCAATCCCGACTATGTTGCTCCTACCCCAACGCCTGTCGAGTCGGCTAGCCCTGTTCCCGTAACTGATGCGACAAGCCCCAAAGAGGAAAATGCTAGCTCTCCATCTACTGCCGTCGAGCCACTGAAGCAAGAAGTCAAGCCAGCGGATTCTCCTAATAGCGATAAAGATGCTAAAGCTACGAGCGTAATTCCCGTAGTGCCTGTGGTTCCCGTAGCCCCACTTACAAAATCCTTGCCTGTGATCGAGTCTGTGCCGATTAAAGTAAAATCTGCCCCAGCAGCGCCAATAACTGCTCCTGCAAATACAGCACCAGCGATCAAAGTGGCTCCTAAGAATGCCCCCGAAGTCGAAACTGTGAAGCCCCCCGCACCGATTTCGGTAAAAACTGCACCCGTCACACCTGCAAAAACTGCACCCACCATCTTTCGTAGCAAGTATGCGCCTCTAACCGAACCTGCTAAGGCGGTTACTCCTGCGCCCTTGCCCAAGGTATCGACTGAGCCATCCGATGCGGCAACTTCCGAGACTCTAACTTCCGAGACTGCAACTTCAGAAAAAGACTCGAAAGAAAAAGACTCGAAGGCGATCGCACCAAAAGCCTCTTCAAACTACTTCAAAAACTTCAATTTTGATGCGAGTAAGTTTTTCCCTACTAAACCTGAAGCAACTAAACCTGAAGCAACTAAACCTGAAGTATCTTCAGCCAGTGAAAAGCCATCCTCTAAGCCTCTTGATAAGTCTTCTGACCTCGGCACAAATGCCAAAGCAATATCAAAGGCAGCGTCGGATGCCAAATCAGATGCCAAATCAGATGCCAAAGTGGAAAATAAATCAGCATATCAATCCACTGATAGTTCTTTAGCTGTCACCGATTTATCGGCAACCTCAACACCTGTCAAGGTATTAACTAAATAAATTTAGTTCGGGTTAAGCTAGCAAATTTAAAAGCCCAAAAGTAAAAGCCTTGCTACGCAAGGCTTTTACTTTTGGGCTGAGAGAAAGGGTTTGCGTAGCAAACCCTTTCTCTCAGCCCGTTTCAAATTATCCCGAATTCACGTTATACCAAAGCTCAAACATGGCGTTGCCATTTTGAGCTTTGGAGCTATAAAAGGCGGCGCATTGCGCCGCCTTTTATTTATTGGCAAAATTTGTAGGACTGCGTTGATTAGTTCTTTTTTGAATATCTAATACACGATAAATTCCTGTTTCCTGTGTTTTCCCCTTAAGGGCATATTTGCCTACAAACTCAGTTTGAAAATTGTTGTCCAAGCGCTTATAGGTCTCTTCACTGATCAAAATATGATGGGGTCCCCCATCCACCTCTTTATTAAAACTCTCCAATCTTGCCGCAATATTCACCGTATCTCCTAAAACTGAATATTCCAAGCGCTCGGAGCTGCCCAAACTGCCAGCGATGACAATGCCAGAATTAATGCCAATCCCCGTACTAACAGGGGGTAATCCTTGGGCAGTCCAAACATCATTCATGGCAGCTAGTTTGTGGGCGATCGCTAAAGCCGCATCGACCGCACATTGGGCATCGCGCGTGCGTTCCGTCTCATTGCCGTGGGGAATCGGTACGCCAAACACTGCCATCACTGCATCCCCAATATATTTATCGACCATGCCGCCATGAGCCAAAACCTCATTGGCGATCGTGCCTAAATAATTATTGAGCCAATTCAAGGTTTCTCCAGGAGCTTGCGCCTCGGCAGCCGTACTAAAGTTGCGCATATCCGTAAATAGGACGGTCACATACACCTCTTGCCCTGTGATCCTGCCCTCCTGCATAAACTGTTCGCGGTTCGCCCAAATAATATCGACTAATTCTTTAGAGACATGGCGCGAAAATAAACCCATTAATACTTTGCGTTCAGATTGTTGGATTGCTAACTGATAAGCCATGACCAGTACATTTGCCGAAATAAAGCCCAATAGTGACGGAAATAAAGGCAGCCACAGAGCTTGACTGAACGCGAAGTAACTAAACCCAAATAGCCCGCCAGAGATAGTCGCTAAAAGTCCAATATTTTTAACAGCATGGGTTATGAGGGCTGCCATTGCCCCACCGACGATCGCCCAAGCCACAATCCAGATACTTTCGAGATCGTTTGACCAAACTTGGATAAAACGGCGATCGTCTAAAGTAGCCCCAATTAATTGGCTGATGATATTGGCATGGATCTCTACCCCATACATTACTTCTCCATCCGTAGTGACTGGGGTAGGGTAACTATCTTTCAGGCTTTCTGCGGTCACCCCAATTAGGACTATACGCTCCCGCAGTCTTTCAGGCGCAACAAGCCCATCGATAACATCAGCCGCTCGAATATGCTCGAAATATCTTGGCTGACCTCGATAGCGAATTAGCATTTGATAACCGCCATCATCTTCCTTGCGGTATGCCCCATAATTAGCTGTTAGTCGGGGAATAATTTGTTTTCCCGCTTTAAATTGAATGGTATTAGGATTAAACTCCAGTTGTCGATGGTAGAGATTCTGCAAATATAAATTGGCGATCTCAAAGGCAAACGAACCTGAATCACCCACTACCGAAGCTCGTCGGACGATCGCGCCCTTGTCTGTGAGGAAATTGACAAAACCATACTTGCTAATCTTCTCTAGATCTGGAGCAGCATCGACCCCTTTTCTTCCTTCAACCAAGGCAACAAACTGAGCATTAACTACATTGCCTGCATTTTTAACGGCGGCAACTAATTCATCGCGACCTTCGAGAACGGGGATATCAAGGTATTTATCAATGCCGATCGCGGCGGGTTTGGCAGATGAAATTTGGTTGATTAACTTAGCAAATAGGCGATCGCTAAAGGGCCAGCGAAATCTTTGAATATCTGCTTCGGAAATTTCGACAATAACAATGCGACGATCGGTTGGTTCATGGAGTTGCGATCGCATCAAACTGTCGTATACCCAAAGCTCCGCTTCTTTAAAGCTGCCGATTTGCCTCAGCCCAATTAGTCCTAAAGACAAAGAAAAAGTAATCAATCCAGCCACTAGCTGCTGGTGATTGCGCTTGCAAAAAGCTCCAAAATTAACCAAAGTGGCAGGAAATTTCATTTTGACAATTTCATTTTGACAATTGATCAGGAAAGAGAGTGAGATTACTTTCTATCGTCAAATTTGGCAGGGCTAGTTACAACAATAGCAATTGGATATCATTGCTGTAATAGTTCACTTTTCCTCACAAATAAGCATGTGACTAGAATTTGCTTGGAATTTGCTTGGAATTTGCTTAGAATTTGTGTGATTTTTAATCCATCTAACTGCATGGCAATAGGTCTGGACATCAGCGAAATAGCGGTATTTCACTGATGCCACAAATCCAAAAAAGAGAGGGAGGTGCTTTGCACCTCCCTCTCTTTTTTGGATTTGTGGAATTTTAAATTTTATTTCCAGTTTTTGGCAACAACTTCTGCCAAATCAACAACTCGTTGGCTATAGCCCCATTCATTGTCATACCATGCCACAACCTTGACCATATTGCCGCCCATAACCATGGTTAGGGAAGAGTCAACAATTGAGGATGCATCTGTACCGCGATAGTCGATAGATACGAGAGGCAATTCGTTATATTCTAAAATCCCTTTCATGGAGCCTTCCGCAGCTAAACGGAATGCTTCGTTAACTTCTTGAGCGATCGTGTGTTTTTCCACTTCAACCACGAAGTCTACTACGGAAACGTTAGGAGTTGGCACGCGCAAGGCAATACCGTTGAGTTTGCCTGCTAGTTGAGGTAGTACTAGGGCAACTGCCTTAGCAGCACCAGTGGAGGTAGGTACAATGCTCAGTGCCGCCGCTCTAGCCCGACGCAAATCGCGATGGCTAGCATCCAACAAACGTTGGTCGCCAGTGTAGCTATGGGTGGTGGTCATTACACCCTTGACGATCCCAAAGTTCTCTAAAAGTACCTTGGCAACGGGGGCTAAACAGTTAGTCGTACAGCTAGCATTACTGATGATGTTATGGACATCATGGTTGTAATCTTTCTCATTTACGCCAACGACAAATGTGCCATCTTCATTTTTTCCAGGAGCGGTGATTAATACTTTTTTTGCCCCTGCGCCAATATGTCTGCTAGCACCAACTTTGTCAATGAAGACACCTGTAGATTCGATAACTAGATCGATGCCCCAATCTTTCCAAGGTAAATTGTCGGGATTGCGATCGGAAACGGTCTTAATGGTTTTGCCATTGACGGTAATGGTTGTGTCATCGGCACTAACTTCACCAGCAAATTTGCCCAGCATGGAGTCGTACTTGAGCAAGTGAGCGTTGGTTCGGGGATCGGATGTATCGTTAAGTCCAACTATTTCTATGTTTGTTTCTGTGCGTCCAGCCCAGCATCTGAGAAAGTTACGTCCGATACGTCCAAATCCGTTAATCGCTACCCTGATAGTCACTGCTTATCGCCCTTTATATAAATTTAATTTTTTACTTTAATCTGATGTTTATGATACCGAAAAACCGTCACCAATTTATTCCCACTTCAATCAAAATTTTGCCCTTAGTTGCAAGGATGTTTATCGCTGTCGCAAGTCCTGTTATATAGCTACAGTCACTTGAATTAGGACAAATCAAAACCCAAGAATTAATTGGCGGCGCGAAGCGCCGCCAATTAATTCTTGGGTTTTATGTCCTAGTACATTCCAATTTCCAAAATGGCGTTGCCATTTTGGAAATTTGGATTAAACGCTGGTAGGGATTTTCGATTTAACGGGTGCAAAACTAGGCACGACAATGGACTTGTCTTGCTTGGTCAAGCGGTTATACAACTCTTGAGTGTTGGGGTAGTTAGCGGCTGGGAAGGTTTCGTAACGGTTGTAGGGTACAACATCTTCACCAAAGGCTTCGAGGTATTCGAGGCTATTAACCATATCGGTTACCATTGCCTTAACACCTTTAGTTGCCAAAATTTGGTTGTACTTACGGATTTCCGCTTGATCTAAAGGCGCACGTCCCAAGAAATGCTTAGTACCCAATTCAATTACCTTGGTATTAGGGAATGGGGTGTAGAATTCCTTGATGTAAAGATCGGATGTCCCAAGTGCCAAGATAAATTCCTTGACGCTGATCTCTTCGTTAACCAGTTTGGAAGCATATTGGCTGAACTGTTCGCTAGCCACATAAGCATCCATATCACGCTCGAACACTTGACGATAGGCTGCACGCACTAACGCTGCTGTTTCCACAGGATCGGTGGTGGTGAGTTTAAAGATCTTGCGTTGTTCGCGTTTCTTGGCTACACCTTGGTTGATGCGATCGTTGATGGATACTTCAGAGCGGACTTCGGTAACTTGACCCAATTCAATAAACTTAGGTGTGGTTGCGATATCAACTCTTGTACCCTTGTCTTCGCTCAACGTACCGACACGGTTATGGCGGAGCGATACACCTGCGGGAGTGAGATAGCGTTCGTAAGGAACCGTGTCTTCGCCAAAGGCTTGTTCGTATTCCTTGGTGTCGAGAATGGCATCAACCACTGCATAGAAGCCTTTCTTCGATGCGAGGTCGAAGTAAGCGTTCATTTCAGGGCGACCATAGGTAGGACGACCTAAAAGGCGACGGTGGATATATTCGATCGCTTTACATACATAAAGCTTGCTCCAGTAGCGATCGCGGAAGGTGGGTGACTTCGCCAACATCCGTACAAATTCGCGGACGGTGATATCTCCATTTTCTAGCTTGATTTCTGCAACCGTGAGGCGCTGACCAGAATAGGGGATAAATCCAATAACTTGCAAATAAAGAGCGCGAATGACGGCTTGGGTAGAAGTCTCTGAATTGGTAATGCTCAAGCCCTTAACGGAAGACTTTCTTGCGCCTTTACCAATCTTGACGTTATCGCGCAGGGTTTGATCGAGCTTGAACACCTTGGGGCTCATAGGATCGATCGAACCTGTGGCAGCGGGATTGCCCAGTTGGTTCGTGATACCAGCGCCATTGCGGATCAAGATGCGACGAGTATCCTTACCGAAAGGTGCAGGTGAGGCATTGGGGTTGCGAGTTTCTTTGGGGAAAATAGCACCAAATTGGATTTCGAGAGGATCGTTGCCAGCTCCGTAAACATGCTGATCGGGCAAAGGCTGTTGATACGAAGCAAATAAGGTAATGAATTGGGGAACCTTGCGGAAAGGTGCAGAGTAGTTGAACAGGTCAAACTGTGCGCCCCAGTTACGGGCGGTTTGGGCTTCCTGTCCGTAGCCACGTTGGTAAGGTACGGTTTCTTCGCCAAAGTAGTCGCTATATTCTCTAGAGTTGACTAGGGCATTGACGAGGGCAGGTAAACCACCCTTAGAAACGATCGCAAAGTAAGCTGCAACTTCTTCACGGCTTTCAGGAGAGCGTCCGAGGAAATGCTTGAAGGCTAATTCCACAGCGCGGGAGTTAATGAAAGGCAAGAAGAATTGATCGCGATATAGAGGCGACAGCCCTAAACGACGCACAAACTCGCGCACCGAGATCTCGCCATTTTTTACTTTAGAATCTAGGTCAGAGATTCCTTGACTGTAAGCACGGGCAATATCACGCTCGAAAACTTGACGGTAAGCAGCCTTAACCACTTCATTTTTCTCGGCTCCAGTCATCCCAGCCTTCATCACAAACTTCTGACGACGTTCGGCAGTGTTGTAGTAGATCTGAGGTAGGGCAAGACCTTGAAGATCGGGAGAATTGCGCTGACGGACTTTGGGTGATGGGGTTGGGGCTTTGAATTCAGCGATCGCCACATCCATATACTGCTTGATGATTTCGATCGCCGCAGAATCGCTGAGGAAATAGCTGGCAGCCGCTTGCTTCATGGTTTGCAGAGCAACGATGGTAGCATCGGTCGAGCAAGCTGCCTCAATGATCTCCCGCAATCCACGCACGTTTTGAGCAAGGATATTCGGATCGCCAGCAACGATTGCATAGGTGGCATAGCGCAAGAACCATGACAAGTCGCGCAGGGACTTCTTCATGCGGTCTGCACCATAACGAGAAATGTTAATGGGGCGGAAATTGGCAGGGGCAGCATCGACAACCCCCGTCAGCCCTGTATTACTGAAGAAATTCTTGATTGTGCCTAAAAAGCCACCTTCACTTGCTTCAGCGTAAATAGTTGTGCCAAGCTCCATGCCGCGCTTGATATCAACCACGCGACCAGCGCGGTCTACTTCAAGTTCTTCTGCGTCCTTGGGCTTTTCTAAAAATGCCATTGCCGAACCACCCGTAAAAATACGGCTAGCAGCTTTGGAAACGATATTGTCAGAGTTTTTGGTCAGAATTGCCGCAATTTCGATGCGCTTTTGTCCAGATTGAAAGTATGTGGACAGATCATCTAGTTCGCTACGGGTCGCAAAGCGATCTTGTTGCTCTATCTGGGAAATTGTGGAAGTTATAGCGGTCTGGTATAAACGAGGGCGGGCATTTACTGCACCACTTGACGCTGTTACGCTCATGTGTCTGCCTTGTGATCTTTAAAGGGTATGTAAAAAGTCGAAATAATAACTACCCAGTATAGGGTTTTCCAACTAAATATCTAACTCTATCTCATCAGAAAATGCCGCGTTTACAGGTATTTCAAGCAAAAACTAACGATAAGTTTTGTAAAGCGATCTTCCTGATGATGCTATAGCATCATCAGGAAGATGAGTGGCGGCGCGAAGCGCCGCCACTCATCTTTGGGGTTAACTGCTTATCAGTACATGCTCATCTGGCTAGGGCATTAAAAAACTGTTGCAACCGTCCTAAAAAGGAGCCTGATTGCTTACCAGTCTTCTGGCGAAATAGGCGGTCAATATCGTCACTAGATGGGCGTTGTTCTACTTCTGCGAGCTTTTGCATTCCCTCTTCGGTCTGGAGCCAGACTTGCCATGTTTGTGGATAGCAACGCCACAAAGCACCCAGTTCTAAGGGTTTGATGTAGTAGGCAGTCTCGAAGGTACTTAAAAAGCGATCGCGCATTTGTCTGGCAGCTAAGCCTAAGCCCACTTCACTATTCTCCAGACGCGGATTGAGCATGACAAAGGGGCGATCGCCAGCAAGTTGAACTAACTTTTCCACTTGCTCGACTTCGATGGAAGTTGGCTCGATTAATAAAAATGCGCGATCCTCTTCCCGAATGGCCCTACGACCTTCGTTGACACCACGTACAGATACATTCAGATCCACCCATTCCCGTTTGGCGAGAGCTGCGGCCCCTGCGTCGGAAAAGATTGCCTGCCATGCTTCGCCATATTGTTGATTAAAACTCGCTGCAAACTCATAGGCGATCGGCATCGCTTTTAATTCGGGAAATCGGAGATCGGCAAGTACACGCGTTGCGCCATTGGCGATCGCTTGATGGGTAGCTGCGATCGCCTGTTCGGTGGCATCTTCTAAATTATTTGGTAGTAGGATTGACTCAGCTAATTGAGACATAAAAGCGAATTTTTTAAAATTGAGGATATATGAGGATAGATCTTTATAGATCCTAATACCAAAGCACAAAATGGCTTAGTCATTTTGTGCTCTGAAAATCCTGACTGGGTTTAGTTTTTATAACTAACGTCAGTTCGGGTTAAGCTGGCAAATTTTAAAAGCCCAAAAGTAAAAGCCTTGCTTAGCAAGGCTTTTACTTTTGGGCTTTGAGAAAGGGTTTGCGTAGCAAACCCTTTCTCAAAGCCCGTTTCAAATTATCCTAAACTCACGTTAACTACAGTCACTGACTAAAAAAACTTACTAAAAAGTAGGCACTTTACAGATTTAGTACGCAAATAATAGTATTTGCCTTTAAAGCGAATCGAGTTAATCATCCATGACAAATTCTATATCCGCCGAAAGTTATCACGTTACTGCGGTTATTGCTCATTCCGTCAAATGCAATCTTGAAAAAGAATATGAAGATTGGTTGCGGGGAATTGTCCCAGTTGCCAAGTCCTTTGATGGTCATCTCGGCGTGCAAATTCTCCGCCCCCATCTAGAAGAAAATACGGAATATGTAATTGTCTTGCATTTCGATCACCATCAAAATCTCAAGAGGTGGTTGGAGTCGGAGGAACGCCATAAATGGATCGAGCTTGTACAGCCACTAATTCAACAACCTGAAAATGTACAGGTTCTGACTGGTTTAGAAACATGGTTTGAGCTGCCAAAGCGACCCCAAAAATATCCTCCTAAACGCTATAAAATTGCATTGATAACTTGGTTGGGGGTGTTATTTTTATCATTAGTTGTTGGACGCATATTAAATCCTCTATTAGAACCTTTGCCTTGGTTGCTGAAGCAAATTATTACCAGTGGATTAATAGTATGGCTGCTTGCTTATTTTCTCATGCCCCAATTAACACGCCTATTCTATCGGTGGCTATATCCAAAATAGATAGGGCTTTAATTTTTTCCTACAGCGCTTTGCGCTCAAACCCAAACCAAGGAAATTTTTGAAAGCGTTGCTTTGCAACGCTTTCAAAAGTTTCCTTGTGGTTCGTTTGATCGATAATTGCTGTAAAAGCCCAAAGATGAGGGGCGGTGCAAAGCACCGCCCCTCATCTTTGGGCTTTTATGTCCTAATACCAAAGCTCAAAATGGCGTAGCCATTTTGAGCTTTGGTATCAAGGTTTTCAAGTTAAGAAATGGCGTAGCCATTTCTTAACTTGGTATAAAAAGTGAATGATGGATTACATCATGCCACCCATACCGCCCATGCCACCCATACCGCCCATGCCGCCCATACCAGCAGCACCAGCACCAGCGCCAGCATTCTTCTCAGGCTTCTCAACTACGAGAGCTTCGGTGGTTAAGACCATGCCAGCAACGGAAGCAGCATTTTGGAGTGCAGAGCGCACAACCTTCGCAGGGTCGATGATACCAGTAGCGATCAAGTCAACATACTCACCCTTGAGGGCATCAAAGCCATGATTGAAACTCATACCCTTAACTTTCTCAACCACAACGGTTCCTTCTAAACCAGCGTTATCACTGATTTGACGAAGAGGCGCAGAGAGAGAACGGGATACGATTTCAGCGCCGATCGCTTCTTCGTTCTTCAAGGTTGCTTTGAACTCTAGCAATTCAACCGCAAGGTGAGCAAGGGTTGCACCACCACCAGGAACAATACCTTCTTCAACGGCTGCACGGGTAGAGTTGAGTGCATCTTCAATACGAAGCTTGCGATCCTTGAGTTCGGTTTCAGTCGCAGCACCGACTTTGATCACGGCTACGCCACCAGCGAGCTTAGCGATCCGCTCTTGGAGCTTTTCCTTATCGTAGTCAGAGTCACTGAGATCCAATTCCTTACGGATTTGGGCAACACGCTTATCGATATTTGCCTTATTGGTAATGTCAGAAACGATAGTTGTTTTGTCCTTGGAAATGGTGATCTTACGAGCAGTACCAAGCATTTCTAGGGTGGCGGCGCTAAGTTCCAAACCAGTGTCTTCGGAAATTACCTGACCATCGGTAAGAACGGCGATATCTTGCAACATCGCTTTACGGCGATCGCCAAATCCAGGAGCCTTGATGGCAGCGATATTCAGAGAACCTCTGAGCTTGTTGACTACCAAGGTTGCGAGAGCTTCGCCTTCAACATCTTCAGAGATGATTACGAGGGGTGCACCTGAACGAGCAGCTTTTTCCAGAATAGGAACAAGGTCTTGAATGACATTGATTTTCTTATCGGTGATCAAGATCTTCGCGTTCTCAAATTCGACCAATTGACGTTCGTTGTCAGTGACGAAGTAAGGAGAAATGTAACCGCGATCGATCTGCATACCTTCCACGATTTCTAATTCGGTGGTAAGAGACTTGGATTCTTCAACGGTGATTACGCCATCTTTACCAACCTTATCCATGGCATGGGCGATCATTTCGCCAACTTCAGAATCATTGCCCGCAGAAATGGTGGCAATCTGAGCGATTTCAGCGTTGGAATCAACTGCCTTTGCTTTTTGAGCGATGACATCAACGAGGTGAGCAACTGCTTTTTCGATGCCACGACGTACGCCAACTGGGTTAGCGCCAGCAGCTACGTTGCGCAGCCCTTCACGAATCATTTCTTGAGCCAGAACGGTGGCGCTGGTGGTTCCATCACCTGCGACATCATTGGTTTTCGAGGCAACTTCCCGAATTAGCTGAGCACCCGCATTTTCTAGAGGATCTTCTAGTTCAATTTCTTTAGCGATGCTTACACCATCATTGATGATCTGAGGTGCGCCATATTTCTTTTCGAGAACTACGTTACGTCCTTTAGGTCCTAAGGTTACACGTACGGCATCAGCAAGGGCATTAACACCACGCTCAAGGGCGCGACGAGATTCTTCATCAAATACTACGATTTTAGCCATTTTAGTTAATCTGGTAATTGGTAATTGGGATTTGGTAACGGGGATTTGGTAACTGGCTTTTAGCGATTAGTTTTTAGCTCTTTTCGATTGCTTCCGTATGAAGAGCCTTGAAAGCTAACGGCTAACAGCTAATAGCTAATAGCTTTATTCAACGATCGCGAGGATATCTCTTTCCGCGAGTAGCAAATAATCTACGTTGTCAATTTTGACTTCTGTGCCTGCATACTTGGAGTAAAGTACTTTGTCGCCTGCCTTAACTTCTAGAGCTACGCGAGTACCTTTGTCATTACGCGAACCAAGACCGACGGCTGTAACTTCACCAATTTGTGGCTTTTCTTGAGCTGTATCTGGTAAGAAAATACCGCCAACAGTTTTTTCTTCTTTTGTTGCTACTTTTACCAATAGGCGATCGCCTAGGGGTTGTAATGTACCAGTATTTAGGGTTAACGATGCCACTATGTCATACCTCCTTAAAATCTAATCAGAGTGGACTCTGCAAGGTATGGCTCAAGCTAGGAATTTAAACCTGCTTTAGTTATATCTTGCGTGCTTTAGCACTCTGTCTCACTGAGTGCTAATATACTGCGAAATGAGTAGGGAACTAGATCGGCTTACCGTACCAAAGAAATTGCAACCTGTCGCCAAGTGTCCTAGGACATAAACCCCAAGAATTGATTGGCAACGCGAAGCGCTGCCAATCAATTCTTGGGGTTTGAGTAGTGCACGCGCAGCGTGCACCACAGCTTTTGGGGTTGTAATTATGCCCAGTTACTAATCTTTATTTGTGTTGTACTTTTCGGTAATAACTGCATCTAAGGGGATGTCCCAAGGATCGTGAGGCAACTCATCCACATAAAATTCATCGAAAATAAGTCCTACTTTTAAGCCTATGGAACGAGGCAACCACCGATCATAAAAGCCTCCACCATAGCCCAAGCGATAACCTTGGCGATCGCAAGCTACCGCAGGAATCAAAATTAGATTGATACTTGCTAAATCGATCGGCTTTAAATCATGGCGAGGTTCGAGGATCCCAAAAGCACCCGATCGCATACTGCTCTCAAAATCCGCGATCTCGACGTGATGCCACAGCAGATCTTGTTCAAGGCAACGGGGAAATCCCCAATTTTTGTCAGGAAATCTTTGCCAAAGCGAGCTTAAATCTGGTTCTAGCCGAAAGCTGGTAAAAGCGAGAATATTTTGCGCCTGTTGAAATGGTTGCCAATTTGCAAGGCGATCGCTAATTGCTCGACTTTTTTGCAGCCAAGTTTCCCGATCGATATGGCTGCGGAGGTCAAGGGATGTTTTTCTAATTTGCCTTTTAAGTTGGCGATTCATTTGGCGATTGATTTGGCGATTGATTTGGCGATCGTTCCGATCAGGATTTGTCGCATCGATTTTACTAGTAAAACCAAAACTAAAAATGGCTACGCCATTTTTAGTTTTGGTATGAAGTGTTGTCACACTTTCGTGAATTGGTAAAAAACCCAAAGTATGATTGGCGGCGCTTCGCGCCGCCAATCATACTTTGGGTTTTGAATTTTCGTGCTGCTTTACCTATGAACTTTTGGCAGTCTGAACCAAGGGGTTTGGGGATATTCGTGATGCTCCCAATGATAATGACCGAAGTTATAACAACTCAGAAAAGACCATAAAATCGCATAAAAATTAGACTCAAGGCGAGGAGAAAAATTGGGATTTTGATGGATTTGACAATGGGGAAGATAAGTCCCAAAGAAAAATAGCTGCAACGAGCTAAGTACAAGAGGAACGAGCCAGAAGAGAATTAAGTTAACGATTGAAACCTTGCATAACAGGATCAAAGCGCAGAATATGGCGATCGCGCTAGCCAAAAATAAAATTAGCGATCGCCATGAAAAGTACTCGCTCAGAAACTTGCAATACCAAAATACTGGATGGGAAAGGTTGCCATGAAAATCAGGATCGCCGTTTTGAGAAGGATAGCGATGGTGATTAGCATGGTTTACTGCGCAGCGATCGTAATTAAGAGATGCATAAATTCCCACCATAAGACGACCAATGATCTTATTTAGAGTTCTATTACTGGGAATTAAATTTCCATGCATTGAGTCGTGGGCAAGAATAAATAAGCCCGTATGAAGGTACGTCCTTCCCAAAATTAAAACAATTAGTCCCGCCCAAGAAATATCGAAAACTGAAACCGAAAGCAACGAATATAAACTAACAAACCATAGGCTGAGAATAGTAATGACGATTAATATTCCAATCCAATCATCAGTTGTGAATGCTTTTGTTTGCCAGAGATCAGACGAATTATGCGATCGCAGATTACTGTAATTATTCATAATTTATCGCGAACGCCACTACAATTCTGGAAATATCGGGAAATATAAAGAACACTAAAGCGATTTTGCATTTTGTGGCAAAGTCTTTTAAGTAGTTCAGCATAGTTAAAATCAAATCTAGAGAGCGTAACGCCTGCTGGCGTTACGCTCTCTCTCTAGGTATAGGTCTAGCGAATGAGGTTCAACAGTTCTTTAGGAGATGCAAGCAGATCGATCGCCACAAAGAAAATCTTGTTGTTAGGATCGAGTAAAAATCTCCAAGATATATTCATCCCAACTCCAGATCCAAACCAAGGAGTTTGAACTTTACCTGTGATTTTGATTTGGGTATAGCCACCATCTGCTGGCTCAGAAATACCTCTTTCTGGAACGAGTACTAGATTTTGACATTCTTCCTTAAAGAATCGCAGAACTGCATCCTTGCCAGCAATTGGTCTTTGGAATGGAGGCTGTAAAGCGCCATCGGGGAGGAATAGATCGATCAAAGCGTCAAAATCATTAGCGTTTAGGTTATTCATGTATGACAATACGGTGGGATTGTCGATCCCTTCGATGCTAACCTGAGTGCGCTTTGAGACTTCTTTGGGAGCCATTACTGGTTCGGCAACGCGAGTATATCCACCCAACTTATTAGGATCGAATCCCATATCTACAACTGAGTTACGTAGAATTGTGATTTGTTGCCCTGGATCTAAATTCTTCAAGGTCTCTAACACTGCCGAGGCATTGGCGGAAAGGCGATAGCCTTCGGGAATAGGAGCAACAATTCCTTCTTCCATCCACTTGCCGAGTTGATACCAAAAGCCTAGTTTGATATTTTGAGACCAAATAGCATAGGTACGCCCAATGGGGGTGTCGGCGCGATTAGCTAGGTCGCACATGACTTGAGTTTGTTGCTGGAAACTCATCTTCTTAATTTCATTCAATGTTAACTCAGCCAACTGCATACTGGCAGCACCAGGAGCAGCGATCGTTACGGTTTTGCCCATTTCAAGGTAAGTAAACCAAATCCAAGCTAGTTGATCCTCAGGAGTGAGCTGGTTAAATCTTGCGGTAGTAGCGGGTACGACATCAGCTGCTAGGGTGTTAGGAAAAATATTTCTGGCTGAGGAAATGGTATATGTCATAGGAATGTTTTTGGAGTTTGGCTGAAGGATTTAAGTAGGATTTAAGTTCATGTGCGAAAGTATTTGGGCATAATTAAAAACCAAAGATAAAACCTGTAATGTAAGCACAGCATACGTTATAGGTTTTTGGGTTTTACATTTAATTGCGCATAGCTACTTACATGAAGGAATTCAATTAACTCCCAAGTTCGATATAGAACCCTATATAGAACTTTAAAGTTATCAAAATTGCAGCCGATCGAGCTCTCAATGGAGAACTTAAATGCTTACAAATAACTTTTGCTTGGGACGCTCAGTGATTTCAAAGCAAACAAGCCATAAATCACTGCATTTTGCTAGTTGAGTTTTCCTGAGTATATATACTCACATTCTGATTGCTTTCTCAAAACCTCTAAAGGTAGATATTAAGAAAAACTTTAATTTTAATTTTTGTGCTTTTGCTATCTTAATTTATTCTTAATGTATGCGTAAAAAATATAACCCAAGGAAGATATCAATCCTTAGGTTATATGCCATGGCAAAGCTTACTTTGGATATAAGTCCCCAAAGTAGTTTCAGAGAGTAGCCCAACCGCCATCTTTGAGGCTTGATTTGCCCTAAACAAAGATCGGAACTAGAGCTAGGAAACTTTTCAATACTTTCAAGCCAGAAGATTCTCTATTACTTACCTACATGTAGGAAAGTGCCATAATTTTGGCAATTTTGTCTGAATTCAAACCTTCAAGTTCCTTGACTGTAATCCACCCGTCCTTAATCAACCCCGCAAATACGAAAACTAGCATGGGTAAATTATAGTCATAACGACCGTCAACTTCGTGACGTTTAACGCTTAAAAAGTCGTGCAAATGCCACATATCTTCTATTTCATTTAAGCAGCTTGCTTTACTGCGTACTGAATCGATAAGGGCATTTGTTTCGCGTTTGTAGGCAATATCAAAAGCTTTTCGAGCAACCTCTTCCTCAACTTGAGTCCAACCAGCATTCATTACTTGCATTATCAAAACCAGAAAGAAAACATTTATTTATATAAAGAATAATAACAACTTATGTCAGGATCGACCCATTCCTACTAGATTTCTTTATTTTTTTAAGGCTTTCACCGCAATTGCTTTGCTTACCTGTGTAGCTAGGACAAGATAAAGCCCCAAAGATGAGTGGCGGCGCTTCGCACCGCCACTCATCTTTGGGGCTTTATCTCCTAAACAAACCTTACGAGGCAATACTACTGATTACCGAGGGGATATATACCTTTTGCGTAAAATAGCTCAAAAGACAGGAGTCAGCCATAACGCATCCTATTTACACTTTGCCTATAAAGAGGCAGTGCCAGCAGCGATCGCCTTAGAAGGGTTTCGACTGCTTTCTGGAGAAACTGTTTACCGATCTATGCGCTTCTTGGTGTGCTTGAAGTCTAGCGTTATGATGGCTATAGTTTAGAGTTTCTAGCTTTACGAGATGCGGCATATGTACCAATAGAAAATAGTTTGTCGTTGAAGTTTCATGCTTAATACAATTAGAAGCAACACAAAATTAGTTAAAGCTCAATTAGACCTTACAAGAATGCGAAAGATTCTGAGGGATCTGAATCTAGGGAAATTTGAGGATTAATTATGAATTTAAATTTGGAAATATCATCCAAATTAAGTCTACTAATCTCAACTCTTGAAGAACACGAAAAATGTCAACAATATCTCTAACCGAAGCTCAAGTTAAACTTCAAGATCTGATCAATGAAGTCTCACAGTCCCATGAGCCTATCCTAATTTCAGGAACTACATCTAATGCTTTTCTAGTTTCCGAAGAAGATTGGAAAGGAATTCAAGAAACAATCTATTTGCTCTCAATTCCTGAGGTGGGCGCATCAATTGTGGAAGGTTTAGCAACTCCCATTAATGAATGTAGCGAGACATCGGAATGGTGAAGTGGAAATTGGTATACACCAAGCAAGCTCAAAAGGATGCTAAGAAATTACTGCAACTAATCTCAAAGACAAGGTTACTGAACTTTTAGCCATAATTCAGGTGAATCCATTTCAGAATCCGCCACCCTATGAAAAGTTGGTTGGTGATTTAGCGGGCGCATATTCCCGCAGAATAAATATCCAACATCGACTTGTTTATCAGGTGATCGAATCAGAGCAAACCATTAAAATAATCAGGATGTGGACGCATTACGAGTAAGCGCGATCGCTATAATAGTTAGACAGCTTGTAGTGAAAATATTACAGCCCCCATACTAGAATATCTTCTTGCCTTAAAATATCTTCTTGCCAAAAACTTTTCAAAAGTACTGCTATGACTGCAACCGCCACCAAGACAACAACCAAGACACAGTATGAAGCCGTTATTGGGTTGGAAACTCACTGTCAGTTGACAACTAACTCCAAGATCTTTTGTAACTGCTCGACCCAGTTTGGCGCAACTCCCAATACTAATGTTTGCCCTGTCTGTCTGGGAATGCCTGGGGTGTTGCCTGTACTTAACGAAAAAGTTTTGGAATATGCAGTCAAGGCTGGACTAGCTTTAAATTGTCAAATTGCGCCCCATAGCAAATTCGATCGCAAGCAATATTTTTATCCTGATCTTCCCAAAAACTATCAAGTTTCCCAATATGACTTGCCCATCGCCGAGCATGGTTGGCTGGAAATTCAATTAGAAGACGGTAGCACCAAACGCATTGGGATTACGCGCTTGCATATGGAAGAAGATGCAGGAAAACTCGTTCATGGTGGTAGCGATCGCCTATCGGGTTCCAGCCATTCCCTCGTAGATTTCAATCGTACGGGTGTGCCGCTGTGCGAAATCGTATCGGAGCCAGATATGCGATCGGGCGCAGAGGCGGCGGCCTATGCTCAGGAACTCCGACGGATTATGCGTTACCTTGGGGTGTGTGACGGCAATATGCAGGAAGGTTCGCTCCGTTGTGACGTAAATATTTCTGTGCGACCTGTCGGTCAAGAGAAGTTTGGCACAAAGGTAGAAATCAAAAATATGAACTCCTTTAACGCCATTCAAAGGGCGATCGATTTTGAAATCAATCGTCAAGTGGAAGCGCTCGAATCTGGCAACGAGACCATTAAGCAAGAAACTCGTCTTTGGGAAGAGAATAGTCAGCGAACAATTAGTATGCGCTCTAAGGAAGGAGCCAGCGATTATCGCTATTTCCCTGAACCTGACTTGATGGCGATCGAAGTGCCTTTAACAACCCTAGAGAAATATCGTTCCGAACTTCCCACCCTGCCTATGGCAAATCGCCATCGTTATCGCGATGAGTTTGGACTGACTCCCTACGATGCTGCTTTGATTGCCGACGATCGCACTATTGCCGAATTCTTTGATGCCACGATCGTCGCAGGGGCAGAGCCAAAGCAAGTATTTAACTGGGTAATGGGTGACGTTACCGCCTATCTCAATGAGAACAAACTCAAGATCGGCGATATTGCGCTCACGCCTGTGATTTTAGCCGAGATGATTGCTTTAATTGCCGATGGCACGATCAGCAGCAAAATTGCTAAGGACATTTTGCCAGAGCTAATTACTAAGGGTGGTTCTGTTAAGGATCTTGTGGCATCTAAAGGCTTAACCGTTCTTGCGGGTGCGGAACTTGAGAAGATCATCGATGAAATTATTGCCGCGAATCCGAAGGAAGTCGAGCAATATAAGGCTGGTAAAACCAAGTTATTAGGTTTCTTTGTCGGTCAAACCATGAAGAAAACCCAAGGACGAGCCGAACCACAGTCCACGAATAAATTGATTGTGGATAAACTAGCTGTCTAAAAAAAGAGGCGCTTAGCGCCTCTTTTTTATGTTCTATAGCTACAGTCACTTGAATGAGGACAAATCAAACCCCAAGAATTGACTGGCGGCGCGAAGCGCCGCCAGTCAATTCTTGGGGTTATACCAATTGCCAAAAGTGTGGCTACACTTTTGGCAATTGAAAACCAAATCCAGTAAGAGTTTTAAAATCACAAAATGGCGTAGCCATTTTGTGATTTGGTATTACAATTGGCGACAGCTATAGATTAAAAAAGCTGCGGATGGCATTCAAATATAAAGGCTCATTGGTAGCAGCATTATTGTTGTGTCCGCCATTGGGAATGATCACGATTTGCTTTCTGGAGGGGGTTGCCTCATAGAGACTTTGCGCCATCGATACGGGAATTACTTCGTCAGCAGTACCGTGAATATAAAGTACGGGTATGGCAAGCGATCGCACCTTTGAGATCGAATCAAAACGTTGATGGATGAGTAAATCGATGGGGAAAATGCGATATTTGGGATCGAGCTGTGCCATGTCGCTCATCGAAGTGAAGGAAGCATCAACGATCGCTCCGAGGGCATCGGGATGTTTGATAGCCAGATCGATCGCGATCGCTCCACCCAAAGAATGACCGTAGATTAAAATCTGGTTTGGCTTGTAACCCTTTTGAATGAGATAGTCCCAAGCGGTTTGGGCATCGGTATACACCGACGATTCTGACGGAAACGATCCCTCACTCCTGCCATAGCCTCGATAATCAAATACGAGAACTGAGAAACCCATCCGCATTAAGCGATTAGCATGTTTGGCGTTAGCACTGATATTTTTGCCCTTACCATGCAAATACAAAATTACCTTGCGATCGCCAAGACTGCCTTTTTCCTCTTGTTTGATATTTGGTAACCACCAACCATGAATGTTTTCGCCCGTGCCATCGGCTTTTTTTACGGGAATTAAAACATCTTCATAGGTGGCATTAAAATTTGCAGGCGTAGTGGTAATTTCCTTTTCTGGCGAAAAAACTAGCCTCGTTTGCCCAAACCACAATCCCGCACAAACAGAACCATAAAAACTGGCGATCGCAATGCCTGCGATCGCTACAGGACGCACCCAAGGTTTGGGCGATCGATCCTGAGCTTGTTTATTCTGCGCTGATTCTAGAGATGATTCAGACATTGAATTTAATTTAGATATTGTAATCTGAAGCCAATTTTAGAGCCTTTAGCATTACAGTGCCGAAAACTCTAAAATATATTTTGCCAATATTTTGGCAAAATATATTGCATATTTGTACTATTGCTGTAATATAGTAAAGCACTTGAAATGCAATTGCGGTCATGGTGGAATGGTAGACACGCCATCTTGAGGTGGTGGTGGCGAAAGCTGTGAGAGTTCGAGTCTCTCTGACCGCATATAAAAATAAACAGATAAGGATGGTTAGTGCTTTGCACCAACCATCCTTATCTGTTACTGTAGCTACTCCCTTCCCACCAAAGAAATAGACATACAAAACAAGAATTAGAGGTTGCGGCGCGAAGCGCCGCAACCTCTAATTTGGGAGTAGCTGCAAACCCAAGCGACAGCTATAGTAATCTTGAAATCTAGTTTACTTAATGCTTTTAAATCCATGTCTCGCCAAGTTGATTGTCAAAAAGAATGTACCAATGGCTGTATCCTCGGCGATAAATGCCCTAATTTGGAATATCTTGCTAAAGCTCGTAAGCTTTTAGCCGAGACCTCCATTGACAAGTTAATTGAAATTTCTGACTCCCGCTTTTTGCCACCCCCTCCTACTGCCCAGTAATACAAAAGCTCAAAATGGCTACGCCATTTTGAGCTTTTGTATAGCTATATTCACTTAAGTCAGGAAATCAAACCCAATAGAGAGTTGCGGCGCGAAGCGCCGCAACTCTCTATTGGGTTTGATTTTGAATTCCCACAAGATGATTGGCGGTGCTTCGCACCGCCAATCATCTTGTGGGTTTTAGCTATTTAAGCTTTTCTTTTGCCTTTTGCCAGAACTGCTCCAGTTCCTCAGTCGTAAAACTTTCGATGGGGCGATCGCTTAACTGTTCGATGGTTTCTAGCCGTTGAATAAATTTACGGTTAGTAGATTGTAAAGCAGCGGCAGGATCGAGGTCATACCAACGGGCGACATTGATCAGGGTAAATAATAAATCTCCCAGTTCCGCCTGTTGGTTTTCCTTAGATTCATGGGCGATCGCTTGATGCAATTCCCCTAACTCTTCGTGAAACTTTGCCCATACCCCTTCCACATTGTCCCATTCAAACCCATTCGCTGCGGCTTTCTGAGAGATTTTCATGCCTGCGGTTAAAGGGGGCAGCGATCGTGCATAGCGTTTGAGTTTGTAGATGAGTTTCTGAGTATCCGCTAGATTTTCACCCTTCTCCTCCGCCTTGATTCTTTCCCAATTTTGATGGATTTCGTCCATATTTTCCGTTTTGACATCACCAAAGACATGGGGATGGCGACGAATTAATTTTTGGGCAATGCCTTCGGCAACTTCCGCAAGCGTAAAAGTATGGGTTTCACTGGCAATCTGAGATTGCAAAACTACCTGCATTAATAGATCTCCCAACTCTTCCGCGATCGCTTGACTATCTGCGCCCTGAATAGCATCTACCACCTCATAGGCTTCTTCGATCACATAGGGAATCAGACTTTCAGGTGTTTGCGCCAAATCCCAAGGACATCCACCATCGGGCGATCGCAGGTTCGCCACAACATCGATCAAATGTTGCAAGGCTATCAAGTTTGCCGAATTATCGAAACTCATAATATTTGTTTAATGTTAAGAAAAGTAACAAAATGCTATAATAACTTCAATAAAAATATTGCTTTTAACAAACTTACATAGCGTCAATCTTGTCGCCAGAGATCTGCCCAATGAGTAATACTGCTAGTCCCGATCCTGAGATGCTGAGAAAACTTCTAGAGCCTTTACTAGAAGATTTTACCTATTGGTTCGACCGTTCTCAGAAATTACTATCCAACGAACGCATAGATTTTTTGTCAGAAAAGGATCAAAAAAGTTTGCTAGAACGGGTTGAAAATGCTCTCAAAGAGGTTGCAGTGTCAGTCTCACTATTTCGGGCTACAGGGCATCAAGTTGGTGTAGATATGACAACTATGAAACCTTGGCATCAACTGTTAATGGAGTGCCAAGCCGTAGGGATGCGCTACTATCGTAATCAAGTAATTTAAAATTTTAATTTCGATCTCTCCCTGCACCGATTAGCCCTCTATCAGTATCTATCTAAATCTGGTGTCTTCTTATTTTTCCATCAGGGCTTCCTTATTTCACTTAAATTTATATATTTTTTCAGGAAAGTAGACATGGTACAAATTATTTACATACTCGCTTTTACTGTGCTCTCTATTTTTGCCATTAGCAATCTTATTCGTAGCATGATTGCACTTTCTCAAAATGAATCCCGTGGCTATCAAGATAATCGCAACCGCCGCGTGTCACCTCAGTACGCACACCCTGAGTTATGGGATAAGGATGGCAAATATATTGACGAACCACTAATGGTTATTAAGTCCATTAATGTCGATGATGCCCGCTCAAGGCTTGATGCTCTCTACAATTCGTCACCTAGTGGCGAAAAATAAGCAGTTAAAAAAGCAAAGCGTAAACGATACTCAATCCAAAAAGTTATAGCGCACGTGCAACGTGCGCTACAGCTTTTGATTCTGGGTTTTAATTATACCCAGCCACTTAGTAAACGTCAGTTCAGGTTAAGCTGGCAAATTTTAAAAGCCCAAAATTAAAAGCCTTGCTACGCAAGGCTTTTAATTTTGGGCTTTGAGAAAGGGTTTGCTATGCAAACCCTTTCTCAAAGCCCGTTTCAAATTATCCTGAACTCATGTTAGTAAGGGTTTTCAAGTTAAGAAATGGCGTAGCCATTTCTTAACTTGGTATAGGATAGATCAGGTCGGTTTTCGTAGGTAGCAGCTACGAGACGTAAGGGGGAAAGTACGGTGTAAACCCGTCACTGTCCCGCAACTGTGAATATTTTAGAGCTTGAGGTTAGCTGATGTCGTTGCCCTTAAGTGGCTCTAATTTGCCCTTAATTTGCTCCTAATTTATAAGTCAGGATGCCCGCCGACTGTTTGCTGTAAATTTCACGATCCCCATATCATCTGCGAGGTACGGATGAATCATAGTCTATTAGTTTGTACTACCTGTGCCAGCACTTGGCAAAATGGCAAAAAGGTAGGAATTAGTGGTGGTGAAACCCTGCTAAAAGAGCTTTCTCAATTGCATCAAGAACGGGCGAGTGATAAATTGCGATCGCAGTTTGAGATCCGTGCTGTGTCATGCATGAGCGCCTGTAGCCATGCTTGTGTCGTTACTTTTGTCTCCGAGGGTAAATATTCCTATCTATTTGGGGATTTGCCCATTGATACGGAAAATATGCCCACAACAGCCTCGGCGATTTTATCCTGTGCGGAAATATATTGCGATCGCGCCGATGGCAGTCTCACATGGAAAGAGCGTCCTGAGCCATTAAAAAGTGGCGTAATTGCTCGCATACCACCTGTTTGACCGCAAAGTATTGTTGACTGAGCAAAGTCCAAGCCCTTTTTTCTCATATATAGCTACAGTCACTTGACTGTAGTTATACATTCATAGAACAAATTTGGTTTGCTTAACTTGTAATTTTGTTAAAAAATTTGAAATAAAACAGTAAAAGCCTCGCTTAGCGAGGCTTTTACTGTTTTATTTCAGCGTAAACTGTTCTAAAAAGATTTAAAATCAAGGGGCGATTGTAATTCCGATAATGTCGATAGATTTTTTGTATAGAACTGAAATTTAAAAACTAAAATTTAAAAACCGAAATTCAAAAACCGAAATTCAAAAAACAAATTTGTAACACCTCATGCAAGGCACGCTCCGAGAAATTGACATCCATACTATTATCCACCTGATCGAGTGTGGGCAACGAACTGGTGAGTTGTTAATTGAATCCAGCACTGGAAAATTCTGGTTTTTATTTTTTGATAATGGCGAATTAATCTATGCTACCGACACTGATAGCAATTTGACTCGACTACAGGATTATTTGCATGGTTTAGGCTTAGACCAAGCGCTCGACCGTTTGTCTAGCTCGAAACTGGGGATTAATGTTTTAGAATACGGACAAATTTGGGCGCTTCTAGAAGCGAATATCTTAAGCCCCGACCAAACTAAGTCAATTCTCGAAGGAACCATCCGCGAAGTCCTTTTTGATATTATCGGACTCTATCAAGGTACTTTTGTTTTTGAAATTAGTACGGCTCTTACGCCAAGGTTAACCAGATTTAAATTTTCGCAAATTAGTTCGCAATATTCGCAACAGCTTCAGACATGGAAGAAGTTTTATCCAGTATTGCAGTCCCTCGATCAATGTCCCATACTGCTCGATCGCGAAGCTTTGCCCCATCTAAGTGCTTGGATCGATGGCAAAACGACGCTCCGACAACTGACCAGATATACGGGACAAGATATTAGCCAGATCGGACAGCAGATCTATGATGCGATCGCCTTGGGACAAGTGACGATTAACCCCTTAGCTCTGAGTGCGCCCCAACAGGTTAAAGTTCAGTCTCCACGTATTTTATGTATTGATGATAGTGTGACCATCTGCCGCGCGGTGGAGTATATTCTGCATAATCACGGCTTTCAAGTGATGGCGGTTTCCAGTCCGACGAAGGCTTTGAGTTTGATTTTTCAGCACAAGCCCGATCTGATTTTGTGCGATATCACTATGCCAGAAATCGATGGTTATGAGCTATGTGGAATGCTCCGTAAGTCCAGTGCCTTTGCTAAGGTTCCGATTATTATGCTGACAGGAAAAGATGGATTTATCGATCGCGTTAAAGCGCGGATGGTTGGGGCTACGGAATATTTAACTAAACCCTTTGGGGAAAAAGAGTTACTGACCACTGTTGAAAAATATTGCAAGCGCTAGTTTAGTAATTTCGTGACTTGGGATAAAAACGCAAAGATGAGTGGCGGCGCGAAGCGCCGCCACTCATCTTTGCGTTTTTATGTCCTAAGCAAACCTTTCGGGTTTTGCTAGCCATAACTTAATTGCCGTTACCGATCAAGATGAATGCCGACCAAAAATAAGGATGCTGGAATTCATTGTCCTTGGTTTGCAATAAGCCGAGTTGAGCTTGGCGTAAAGAATTGATGATGTTGTTACCCTGTTGTAGCTGGCTATAAAAATTTCCCATGAGTACCTGCGTTCCCCGATCGCTCACAGTCCAGAGCGAAGCGATCGCTGCTCGCGCTCCAGTTCGTTGAATCTGATAGCCAAATCCGAGAATTTCTTCGCCACTCCCAACTAATCCACCAATGGCAGTTTGACAGGCACTTAAAACGATCAATTGGGTATGGGGCAGTTTCCATTCCCGTAATTCCCGTAAATTTAGGCGATCGCCATTGCCCATTAATACAAAGGAATCCTCAGGCGATCCGCTGACAAAGGCGGCATGGGTCGCTAAATGGATCAGATCGTATTCTCCAAATTGAGCCACGGTATTATTGCGGCTAAAGGAAGCATCAACTAATTTAGTTGTGTTGGGGAAGGTATCGGCAATTTTATCAATTTCTTTGGCGGCGAAAGGCAGTCCTGTAAAAGAGAACTTCTCATTACCCACTGCAAATTTGATGGAGCCTTGGGTAAAGGCGGCGGCGATCGCTTTGAGGGGGGCTTTGCTAATGGGCTGTAAGTTAATGAAACCAGAGGCGGTGAGGTAGTTAAAGCTAAAGCGCTCGATCAGCCATTGCTTACCGTCATAGAGAGCAGCAAGGGGGATATACCGCATCTGTCCATCGGGAGCATAAAGGAGTAGTTCGATCTTGGCGGTTTTTAGATCGGCTTCAATGGGTTTAATGAGATATTGATAAAGGCGTGAAGAGGAATCCTTCACATCATTAGAGCTAGGGTCTTGCAAATCAGCGCGAAAATCTTGGAGTATTTTGGTAAAGTCTTGAGGCGCAATCGTAATAGAACGCAAAATCGGCGCTGATTTTGCAGGTAACAGGACTAAATAAAGTCGATCTTCAAAAAGTAATGGATAGAATAGGGCTGCCCGATCGCCAAATTTCTGGACATCGATCAGTAGCGATCGCGATGTGGCTAGATTGTCACTTTGCTGGGCACTGACCTGCTGGATTTGGGCGACTAGGGGAGAGCCATCAATGAGCGATTGCAGATCGGTTTTAACTGCCACCTGTTCGGGGGCAAAGAGGGTAATGCCTGCGGCCGTGCGCTCGTTGCCCTTAACATCTCTCAGATAATCTTGAAGTTCTTGCACTTTTAACAGATCGAGAATTTGGATCGCTTCGTAAATGCGTCCCTGCTTTAGTAGTAGTTGGGCGAGGTTGCGGTAGGTGTAGGCAACACTTTGTTTGTAGGCGGCGCGATCTTCACGGGGCAACATTCTGATCGATTGTCTAATTGCTTCGCGCACATTGACCGATTGCTTGAGAAAAGCGATCGCTAGTTCTATTTGTTTCCGTTGGGTGAGCAAATCCCCAATATTGGCAAGAACGACGGCTTCGGTACTGCGATCGCCAACTTCCCGCGCAATATTTAGAGCCTTTTGATAGGCGGAGAGAGCTTCTGTTTGTTTGTTGAGATTGGCATAGGCGCGTCCGAGATTGCTTGAAGTTACACCGATTCCCGTCCGATCCTTGACCTTCTCATATATGGTCAGAGCTTGTTGGTGAAAGGCGATCGCCTGCTCGACCTGCCCCAAACGTGAATAGGTACTCCCAATATTGTCAAGGGTAATCCCTACCCCTAGCTCATTACCGATGTCTTGATAGATGGCTTTAGCTTTTTGGAAAAAAGCGATCGCTTCTTTATATTTGCCACTATTGCTATAGAGCTGGGCGAGATTATTAAAATTATTGGCTTTGCCCGCATTAACGGTGACTTCATTACTCGCCGCATCCCCGACATTGGCGCGTACGGATAAACCTCGACTGGTGAGATTGGGGTTGCTATTCTCCTCACCTAAAACATCGTATAGAAATTCTACTTCCGATTTTTTTAAGCCTGCAAAGTTCTCATTGGATAACTTGAAATAAATTTTGGTGGATTGATCGGCTAATTCTAAAGCGCGTTTATTTTGTCCGAGACTAAAATACAGGGCGCTCATATTATTGAGAATCGCGGATTCGTCCCCCTTATAGACAACACAGCAGGGAGAACGTACTAAGTCTAACGCTTGGTTATAGGATTCAAGGGCTTCAGCATATTGGGTCTTATTGGCATAGATCACGCCAATATTATTCAAAGTTTGGACGCGTCCATAGTAGTCGGGAATTTCCGCAAGAATTGGCAATAATTGCTGATAACTAGCCAAAGCTAGATCGTATTGTGAAGACCGAAAATAAAGTGAAGCAATACTAGAAAGCGTCAAACTGATACTCGTGCGCAAAGAATCGCGATCGCTGGGTTTCTTTTGGAGGCGATCGCGAAAAATATTTAGAGCCTGTTGATAGGTGGATAAAGCTTGGGGATAGTCTCTCTGCTTGTCATAGGTTTCCGCAATATATTGCAAGGTATAGGCAACATCCGCAGGATCGCTGTCGGGTAGTTTGACTAGCTCTTGAGCAATTTTGAGGGCTTGCTGAAAATAGGACATGGCTTTCTCATATTGCCCTGTTTTTAAATAGACATCTCCAAAGAAATTGAGCGTATCGCGTTCCCCCCAAGGGGATTTCCATTTCCGAAATAGGGCTAGTGCCTTTTGGAGATCGGCAATGGCTCCTTCAGGATCGCCCTTTTCTAAGCGATAGTGCCCCGATTGTTTGAGATTCACCGCCTCGGTAATCTCTTGCACCCGTAAATCCTCATTAGGGCTTTGGGCGATCGCCTCTAAGCCCAGTAATTCTATCTTGGGCATGATGACAGGCATCCCCACGACCGTTAGCAATATTCCTAAAACCGCATAATTATGAATTAAGCGCATAGTTATCTCCCTAGAAATAGGCTAAATATTAATTTTTCTGTGCTTGCCCCACGATTTTGTGGGTTTTATATTTAATTGTGCCCAGCCACTTAGTACCAAAACTAAAAATGGCGTAGCCATTTTTAGTTTTTTAAACTCCTATTAGGCTTGGGTTTTAATTTACAAAAGTGTTGTCACACTTTCGTGAATTCGTATTACATCAATACTTAGCGAGACTTTGGTTTATCTTGTTGACTACAGCGAAATCTTTGCGCCTCGGAGGTCTTTGCGTGCTTAGTTTTGCGACCGCTTACCCTTTCTCGCCACATTAAAAATGAGGAGCGTTTCATTGACTTACGCATGATTTTAATCACTTCAGATTCAGAAATGCCAAATTGGTCGTAAATCGTATCAAAGCTGGTGCGATCTTCCCATGCCATTTCCACAATGCGATCGAGATCGGCGGCAGTTATTGCTTCGTTTATCCTCTGTGTACCCATAAAGTTATCTAAAATTTTTGTTATAGCTATATTCACTTAAGTGAGGACATCAAACCCAATAAAGAGTTGCGGCGCGAAGCGCCGCAACTCTTTATTGGGTTGGTTTTATCCTTGTTTCCAATGGCGTGCTAACTGTTTCGCCTTTAGTCCCGATTCGATTACTTCGAGTAGTCTGGTCATACCCGTTGTATTGACGATTTCATAGGTTTTATTGGCTCGACGACAAGCTTCGATCGCTCGTTCGGTGAGGGAGTGACTGGCATAACCTGTCACGATAATAATTAAATCTCCACCTGCAATTTGGCTTTCACCCTGCGCGGCAAGTTGCAAGCCATCCTGCTCGGTATACCACATTAAATTAATTGCCGAATCGCGTAACCGATTCTTTACAGCCGTTTGTAAGCGATCATGTCCTCCGAAGACTAATACCTTACCAATGAGATCGGTGTACAAAGCAGGACGTTTTTCTGATTTGCGATGTCTGGCATTAGGCTGTACATCGGGGGCGCGATCCACACGGGAGCGATTTTCAAGAGCTTTGTTATAAATAAAGGTCAGAGTTTGTTCGTGGCTGCCCCGAAGGCGTGCGACGGGTCCTTCTTCACTGTGGGAATTTATTTGATTGATCAGCGCCTCGACGACTTCTTCGAGGCAACCAATCGCTTTTAAGTCATTGGCATATCCTCGAACGGCGATCGAAGCGTCGGTAGCGCTAAAGAAATCGCGTTGTTCTTCGATCATCTCTAATAGATCTGCTTTTAATTCCTGTCGCCATTGAGCCGTTTGTTCGGTTATTCGTTCATCTAGTAGTCTTTCTTCACTGAGGATCAATTGGCGATCGGCGATCTGAGCGGCTAGGACTGGGGCTTCGGCGATTTCCTGTCGGATATCGGCAGCTTTTTTCTCTAGCCTTTGCTTAGTCTCACTGTCTTGGTGACCACCCTCGCGGCAATATTCTTGCAGCATTTGTTCGACCTTTGCCAACAGTGGTTTTAATCTTGCTTCAATTTGGGCTACTGCTTCTTGAATTTGGCGATCGCGTTGTTGCTGTAGGCGATTTTGTTCTAATTCTACTTTTGCCATGGTGAGCAAATCGCTAACCGATGCTTCCAGTTCATCTAATTCGGAAATATGCATATTTACTTATATTTGCCTATATTTGCTTGATTTTAATAAGTCGAGAATTAAGTCGTGAGAAGTGACGTGAATAAGTAATTATAAGAAGTTATCGTCACTAATCTCCAATGTAACCTCTCACTCGCCTAAGTGTGTATTGTTTTATGCTTCAAACTGACATCAATCCTGCCGCCTATATCGATTACGCCCTTCTAGATCCATCCGCTAGTCACGAACAAGTTGATCGCGTATGTGAAGAAGCGGATCGCCTAGGATTTGCTAGCGTATGTGTATATCCCTGTAATGTTAAACGTACGACAGAGCGACTTCTCAAAACTAAGGTGGAAATTTGTACGGTGATTGGTTTTCCCAGTGGCGCAACTACATCAAACGTTAAGCTTTATGAAGCGATGGAAGCGGTAGAAAATGGGGCGACGGAATTAGATGTGGTGATTAACTTTGGATGGCTCAAAACGGGACAGACTAATTTATTACATCAAGATATCGCGCAAATTTGTGAGGAGACGGGCAAACCCGTCAAAGCAATTTTAGAGTTAAGTTTGTTAACTGATGATGAGCGAGAACTCGCCGCCGAAGTATGCATGGATGCTGGTGTTGCCTTTTTGAAAACTGGCACGGGCTGGGCGGGAGCTGCCACTGTAGAAATGGTGAAATTTCTTAAAGAAATCTCGCGGGACAAAGTTGGTATTAAAGCTTCAGGGGGGATTCGGACGAGAGAGCAGGCGATCGCCTTAATCGATGCAGGCGCAACACGCATCGGTACATCCCACGCCGTGGCGATCGCCCATACCAAAAATTAATTCAAAACTAATTCAAAACTAATTCAAATACGCCTCTCCCACGAAAGAAATAACATATAGCTGCCGCCAGTCATGTTAGGACAAAAATAAAAACCAGAAGATTGTTGCGGCGCGAAGCGCCGCAACAATCTTCTGGTTTTTATGTCTTATTCCCTTGTAATGACATCAAATTGGCTATATGACTTTTAATTATGCTCAGCACTCAGCCCTATATTTACCCTGTCCTGTTTGTCTGTCAATCCTAAACAATTTGCATGTAAATTCTTGATCCGTAAATCAAGACACTTAAAATAGAAATATAAACATCAAAATCTAAGCTGTGATACCAACTCTTGATGTCAAATATGCTTATTCGATGGCTCTGGGAATGCTAATCGCCTTGACAGGTGTTTCCCTCTGGCAGCGGTTTAATGTTCCCCCCGCCCGCGATATTCCCGAAAACAATGAAGCGACAAAAGTAATTGTTCCTCCCCTACCAGCTACCTTTACTCGTCCTAGTCTCAATGATGGCGAAAATATTGGTAGTCTTCGTGTTGGCAACCGTACGGAGCGATCGGTGCGGATTGTCCTGTTCTCGCGAGTGACCTCTCAGAATGTATGGCAAGCGATCGAACCCCTGAATTGGGACTTTGCCCCCAATGAAGGCGGTAAAGAAGGCTTGTTGCTATCCTTACCAAATTACAAAATTGCGATCGGTAAAGGTGATGTAATTTTTGCCTTTGCTACGGATGGTTCCCGCACCTATTGGGGCCCAAACATAGTCGGTGAAACAGATGCTCCCTTTTGGGACAACCAAAATAAAGAATGGAGTATGGTATTGCAACCTTAAGACAACGTGAATTCAGGATAATTTGAAACAAGATTTGAGAAAGGGTTTGCTACGCAAACCCTTTCTCAAATCCCAGAAGTAAAAGCCTTGCTAAGCAAGGCTTTTACTTCTGGGATTTGAGAATTTGCCAGCTTAACCCGAACTGACGTTAATAATACCAAAGCTCAAAATGGCGTAGCCATTTTGAGCTTTGAAAACCCTTACTGGGGTTGGTGTTTAATTCACGAAAGTGTGACAACACTTTCGTGAATTGGTATAGCTGCCGCCAGTTTTGTTAGGACAAAATCAAAAACCCAAAGAGAGTTGCCGCGTGGAACGCGGCAACTCTCTTTGGGTTTTTATGTCCTGATACAGTTGATAGCAGATATATAAGAGCAACTAAAGCGATAAAAACAAAAAGACTCTCGCTTTGCGAGAGTCTTTTTGTTTTTATCGCTTTAGTTGTCAGTTGGCTCTTTGCGTTTAATTAATGGCTTCGGCACGGGAGGACGGTCTTCGGAGAATTTCGGGCGCGGAGGATAGATCGAACTACTGCCACCATCACCCGTATAGGATGGCTTAAATGGTCGATCGCTATAGGGGCGATCGCTGCCATACTTCCTTGGGGCAAACTTGCCACCGCCACCACTGGGGCGACCCTTCGATTGAGCCCCACGTTTGCCTTTAGAGGGGATAATTCCAATGAATTCCCCATCAATAATGGTCAAAATATCTCCTTGGCGCTGGACGTTCACGCTCCAAAACTGACCCACCGCATCAGTGGGCAATAGTCCTGAGAGTCTAACTTTAAACTTAGTATATTCTTTGGTGACTTTATCTTTTTGCTTGTCAAACTTCTGCTCAGTACGGCGTACTTTAACGATGACAGCATTATCTTCAATAGACTGGCTTGAGATCTCTCCACGTACAGAGAAATAACCATCTTGAATATTAGGATCGACAGGTATATCTGTCTTTCCGAGTTCTACAGGAGCCCACACGCCAGATATCTGTACATGTAACTTACCTGCTTTATCATTGGTTCTAGGATATACAACCCACAAGTATTCGCGATCGCTTTGCAAACGTTTTTTGACAATCGAGATAATTTTGCCAAGTAACACAGCATCAACTTGAGAACCATCGGTCGTCAAGATATGCCCTTTGGCAAAGTTATCTTCATTGGCAATATACTTTCCACTGATTACCCCAATGGCTCTGTACTGAAATGGTTCCGTTGCATCGGGTATTGGCTGCAAACAGACTTTCGTCTCTTGAGACTCTTCAGGGCTTTTATCTATGGTAGGTGGAATCTCCCCAGTCCGATTGGCGATCGGTGTTTTGACCCTTGCCACAGCAGGGATCACCTTAGGAACAGATTTAACTACTTCCTCTTTTTGAGGTACAGACTTAATCTCTTCAGGCTGATTGGCATCTGGAGCCTTTGGAGCAATAACTTTGACAACTTCTAATTTAGGCAAATCTTTAATCGGAGGTTTAGGTGTAACAGATTTTGGTGATCTAATATTTGAATCATCGGATTGGCTGGACTTATTGGTTTTACTCATCTGAACCTCCAGAAAAATAAGCTGTCTAATGCGGACTAGACCTTACTGAGCGATTGCTAGCGAAATATGTCAACCAATCAACAATAAATCATGATTATACAATTAGTACAAAAACGATCCTAGTTGATATCTATCTCAGTCAGACCTGAGATGGTTGCATATTTGAAACCTACCTAAACAAAGTTCCGCAAAAAAATGAAATATTAGGTAGTCCAACGTATCCCCGCACTAATGGGCTGAATAGCTATTTATTTGGGTTTAGCAATGTAGCTAAATTTTACTTTAGCTCCAATACTCTAGCCTTTAGTTAATATGCATATTTGCATATTTTAAATATCCTAACTCAAATAAGCATACACTGTTCTAAGTCTTACCTGCTAATACTTCCCTGAATACTTCATAGAATTTCATAGGGAATAAGTAATGTGAATTCGGGATGATTTGAAACGGGCTTTGAGAAAGGGTTTGCGTGGCAAACCCTTTCTCAAAGCCCCAAAGTCAGCGTTACATGAGCAAACCTTATGTTTTATAGACTTTTTGTTTGATTTGTTTGATTTGTTCGATTTGTTTTTTGTTGGGTTGATTTGCTTTTTCGATCAATTGCTTGACCAATTGTATTAAGGATTTACAAAGGATTTGCGATCCCCACCAAATCAGCGCTTACGATACCTTTGTTCTTAAGTTCAGCAAAAATTGTCTTTACTTTGAGAATGCATCATATTTCGTTCATGGACGTTCATGAATAGAGAGGATTTTATGGCATCTGACAAGCAAAATTTTGGATTGATTGGTTTGGCTGTGATGGGTGAAAACCTCGCTCTAAACATTGAGCGCAATGGGTTTTCGATGAGTGTCTACAATCGAAGTCGTGATAAAACTGATAAGTTTTTAGCGACTCGTGCTGCTGGCAAGGATTTTAAAGGTACTTTTACGATCGCTGATTTTGTTGCTTCCCTAGAGCGTCCCCGCAAAATATTGATCATGGTCAAGGCAGGTGCGCCTGTGGATGCGGTGATCGAGGAATTAAAGCCCTTCTTAGACGAAGGTGACATCATCATCGATGGTGGTAACTCGCTCTATAACGATACCGATCGCCGTACTGTGGAGCTAGAGAAAATCAATCTTAAATTCATTGGTATGGGCGTAAGCGGAGGCGAGGAAGGTGCGCTTAATGGTCCTAGTATGATGCCTGGCGGACAAAAGTCTGCCTATGCGGAAATCGAGCCAATTGTGACTAAAATTGCTGCTCAGGTTGATGATGGAGCCTGCGTTACCTATATTGGCAAAGGTAGTGCGGGGCATTACGTCAAAATGGTGCATAACGGCATTGAATATGGCGATATGCAACTGATTGCCGAGGCCTATGATCTGCTCAGTACGGGTTTAGGATTGAGTGCGGCGGAGTTGCATGACACTTTCACGGCATGGCGCACTTCTGAGCTTGATTCCTATCTGATCGATATTACGGCAGATATTTTTACGAAGGTTGACGATCTGACTGGGGATGCGCTAGTTAATAAAATTCTGGATGCGGCGGGTCAGAAGGGGACGGGGAAATGGACAGTACAAAGTGCCTTTGATTTGGGTGTACCGATCCCTACGATGATTGCGGCGGTAACCGCAAGGGTGATGTCCTCATACAAAGAAGAGCGAGTTGCTGCCTCTAAGGTTCTCAAAAGTTCGACCTCTGGTAAATATGAAGGCGATCGCCAAGAATTTATCGATGCTGTTCGCGATGCGCTTTATTGCTCCAAGATCTGTTCCTACGCTCAAGGCATGGCATTACTTGGGGCAGCTTCGCGCGACTTTGGCTACGACTTAAATCTTGGTGAAATTGCCCGCATTTGGAAAGGTGGTTGTATTATTCGCGCGGCTTTCCTTGACAAGATCAAGCTAGCGTTCCAACGCAATCCCCAGCTATCTAACTTGCTAGTCGATCCCGATTTTAAAGAAACAATTCTGACTAAGGAATCGGCATGGCGTAAGGTGGTAATTGCGGCGGCCCAATTGGGTATTCCGATCCCCGCTTTCAGTGCCTCTCTCGATTATTTCGATAGTTACCGACGCGATCGCCTACCTCAAAACTTGACGCAGGCTCAGCGCGATTACTTCGGCGCTCATACCTACGAGCGTACCGACAAGCCCAGAGGTGAGTTTTTCCACACCGAGTGGATGAAATAATTTTTACTTAAAAAAACAAAAGATAAGTGGCGGCGTGAAGCGCCGCCACTTATCTTTTGTAGCTTTGATTTTGTCCTAACACGAGTGGCGACAGCTATACAAATAAACCAAGCACTCAAGTGCTTGGTTTATTTGTGTAACGTCAGTTCGGGATAATTTGAAACGGGCTTTGAGAAAGGGTTTGCTCCGCAAACCTTTTCTCAAAGCCCAAAAGTAAAAGCCTTGCGTAGCAAGGCTTTTACTTTTGGGCTTTTAAAATTTACCAGCTTAATCCGAGCTGATGTTGCGTAAGTTTTATTTGTTTGGGAAGAAAAACATAGAGCGCATAATGAGACAATTAAATTTTTTCGATTACCATTTTTACGGCAGTTACAAGTAAATCTGGCTGGTCTACCCATACAAAATGACCACTTTGACTTGCTTCAATTTGTAAAAAATCTGTTGATAATTTACTTAACTCTAGGTGCATTTTATCCCGCAACTTATTAATTCCTCGCAAAGGAATCAATCTAGTCCAAAAAGTGGGTTTAAAGAAAGAAGCTGATTTAATGTTAACGATGGGCAATACCCCAACGTTCTTAGCAACGCTTACTTGCTCTGAACTTTTATCTAGACTGGTAATCTCTTGGCTCATCGTGATCCAATGTTTTGGAAGACAAAAAGAGTGCTTCACCCGATCGCGAGATGCTTCGGAAAAGTTTTGTAACTCTGGCTTGATTAATTCAAATATTCTCAATGTTTTTAATAATCGGATAATCCCCAAGGCTGAGCCCAAAATAGACATCACAAAGCCTGACAGAAAAAACAACTTGAGCGCCTTTAGTTGAAAGGGCATATTCAGCATTCCTATCTCATGAAGTCCATCAGTGAAGATGAGACCTAAAACTTTATGAGGAAACAAATGAGCATATAGTCGGATATTGTAACTACCAAAAGAATCGCCTATCAAAATATAGGGTGGCTCGATTTTTGCTTGAGTTAGCATTATATCTAGCTCTTGTACAATTTGCTCGCTCGTGCGAGGATGCGGACTATGGTCGCTCCATCCATATCCTGCGCGATCGTAGATACATACTCGTCCTATTGTGGCTAATTCTTCTATCAGGAGATACCCTTCTACGCCGCCTAAACTATGGTCTAGAACAATTGTCGGCTGGGATGCTCCCAAAGTATACAGATGCAGCCGATATCCACCAACATCAATCAGTTGACCAATTGGCGATCGCCTATTCTCCAAGTAGCTAGAGATTGCTTGATAAAGTGTCGTAAAAACTAGCAGAATAACCAGTATTGATATCGGCATTATCCGCCTCTTGGGGTACTTAATGAGTAAGTAACTTAAGTATTCATCTTATCTTTCTTAAGTAGCTAGGCGCAATTAAATATAGAACCCAAAAGCCTGTGGGGGGAGCTGTGCTCCTCAGATATTTAATCAGGATTTTAATTCTGCTGAGGTACTTATGGCAATCCTAAATGAGTTGAGAGTGGTTTCGACTGTGCACAGCCCTATTTTTCTCATAGATGATTTAGGAATGCTATATGTACTGATCGATATTGCTTAGGATAATAAAAAATAATGGTAGTGCTTTGCGCCATCATTATTTTGGGGATTTAATTTTATTTTTTAAGTATGGAAATACATTTAAACAATGCTTAAAACAACTTTAAATTGCAAATTGGCTGAATATGATAAATTACATATCAACTATTAGTCATATATGGCAATTTATATGAGATTTATCATTAGTTTATTATTGGCTTTCCTACTACTAGGACAACAGTTTAGCTATGCTGATTACCCTATTAAAGGTAAGTTTGTTGCTAATAATTGTGTGGCTTATGCTGGTATTAAAAATCAAAGTGAACCAGTAAGTCTTAAGGCTGGGGAATCCTATAGTGCGACTGGACTAAATAAACAAGATGGAGACTTTGTTGCAATTAAAGTCGATGGGATCAACAAATGGGTTGCCAAAAGTTGTGGCAAACTGAGCTTAAACGATCTCAATGGGGATATTCAGCCTACTGCTATTGCGCCTACTACTAAACCTACAGTAGCTGGCAATAGTAAAGAGGATAGTACCCAGAGTAATCAGAGCTGCCCTATTCAAGGTTGTGCCGATCGGTATTTGCTAGCTTTATCTTGGCAATCATCTTTTTGTCAAACCCACCCCAATAAGACTGAATGCATCAAACAATCACCTACTAGTTATGATGCAACTAATTTTACTTTGCATGGTCTTTGGCCAGATAAGCTTTCCTATTGCGGTGTGAGTTCAGATGACATCAATAGAGACGAAAATGGCAACTGGTCATCTTTGCCCCCTGTACAGACTGATGCTCAAACCCAAGCTGAGTTATCAAAGGTCATGCCAGGTCTCGTATCTAATTTAGATCGCCATGAATGGTACAAACATGGGACTTGTGATGGACGTAATGCAGATACTTACTACGATCTTGCCATTGGTTTAGTAGAAGAATTTAACGCTTCGCAGGTAAGAGATTTGTTTGCGTCTAATATTGGTAAGACTGTTACTCTAACGGATGTAAAACGGGCTTTTGATAGTAGTTTTGGTGATGGCGCTTCGGGTAGCTTAAACTTAAAATGTGGCAAAGAAGACAGTCTTGTGTCTGAAATCAGACTAAAGATCAAGCGTCCTCTGGTTGGTCAAAAGCTAGCTGATGTGTTGGTTCCTAGTGGTGGACTATCTTGCGATCGCGTGATTGTTGACGCTGTTGGTTTGTAATTATTTTAGGACAAAAACAAAACCCAGAAGAGTGTTGCGGCGCGAAGCGCCGCAACACTCTTCTGGGTTTTATGTCTTAACTTATTTGGCTATAGCTATACTTGGTAATCGTCGAGATAAAAGGATCGGTTAATAGCATGGGTAAAGCTCTAGGGACAGAAGTATTAGCAATTGGTTTAATGAGTGGGACATCGGTCGATGGTATCGATGCAGCTTTGGTGGAAATAGTTGATTGCCAAGGTCAATTCAAAACTAAGCTCATTGCAGGATACACCTATCCCTATGCAGCGGATCTGCGGTCGGAAATCCTTGCCGTTTGTGCAGGGGAGCCTCGATCGCTACAACAAATATGCGAACTCGACGATCGCATTGCCGAGAGTTTTTCCCAAGCGGCGATCGCCATCATGCACCATGGCGATCGCTTACCCGATCTAATTGCTTCCCACGGACAAACGGTGTTTCATCGTCCCCCTGCTATGGGCGATCATCAGAATGGTAAAACGGAATTAGGTTACTCCGTACAACTGGGGCGAGGCGCAGTAATAGCTGAATTGACGGGAATTCAAACGATCTCTGATTTTCGGACGGCAGATATCGAAGCAGGCGGACATGGTGCGCCTCTAGTACCCATGGTGGATGCCCTGTTATTGACCGATCCCCACAAATATCGCGCTTGCCAAAATATAGGTGGCATTAGTAATGTCACCTATTTGCCGCCAAGTTCTATAGCTAATATAGAAGCTGATACAGAGCTTGGTTTTAACGCTGGTGGCGTATTTGGCTTTGATAATGCTGTGGGCAATGTATTGATCGATATGGCGACCCAAAAATTATTTGGTGAACCCTTTGATCGCGATGGGGCGATCGCCCGTCAGGGGAAGCCAGATTTAGTATTGATTGATCGATGGCTACAACAAGAATTTTTTGTGACTGCACCGCCAAAATCGACGGGGAGAGAGTTATTTAGCCCTGCCTATTTAGACAATTGTTTAGCGGAATGCCAAAATTTAAGCAATTACGATATTATGGCGACGCTGACAGAATTTACGGTCCGAGCGATCGCCAAAAGCTATCGAGATTTCCTACCCACATTTCCTGATGAAGTTTTAGTTGGTGGTGGTGGTGGACGCAATGGTTACCTGCTGGAGCGTTTACAGGATTTGTTAGCACCTGCGATGGTTATGCGTACCGATGCCCTAGGGCTTGATGGTGATAGTAAAGAGGCGATCGCTTTTGCTGTTTTAGGCTACCTGCGACTGAAAGAGCGCAATGGTAATTTACCTAGCGTCACTGGTGCGAAGCGATCGGTTTTATTGGGTAAGATCGCCTAAGCATAAATAAAGAGAGGGTGCAAAGCACCCTCTCTTTATTTATGTGATTTATGTAGTTTTTTATGAAGCTTTAAACTTCTTCTTCTTCATCGCCAGTAATGATCGCTTCATCTTCGACATAGGCTTCTGCTTCTTCGGCAGAGATTTCATATTCGATATCTTCGATATCGCCATGACGACCTTCATAGATAGCATCGGCAAGCTTACCGACGATCAACTTGATCGAGCGAATTGCATCATCGTTGGCAGGAATCCCGATGTCAACACTATCGGGATCGCAGTTGGTGTCAAGCAATGAAACGATGGGAATTCTGAGCTTTTGGCATTCTTGAACGGCATTGTATTCGCGCTTATGGTCAACCACGATCACGATGTCGGGGGGCTTACGCATAAGCTTGATCCCGCCGAGATACTTGCGCAGTTTTTCCATTTCACGGCGAAGGGTCGATGCTTCCTTCTTAGGCAAGCGATCAAGTGCGCCACTTTCGTCGCGACGTTCGAGATCCTTGAGGCGATCGACACGGGTCTTAATGGTCGTCCAGTTGGTGAGCATTCCACCCAACCAGCGTTGGTTGATGTAGTAGCTACCACAGCGAGCCGCTTCCTGAGCGATGAGACCAGCAGCTTGACGCTTAGTGCCTACAAATAATACCTTTTTACCTTGCTCAGAAGCTTGACGCAAATAAGCATAGGCTTCTTCGAGGTACTGTGCGGTTTGCACGAGGTCAATAATATGAACGCCATTACGCTCGGTGAAGATGTAAGGCTCCATCTTGGGGTTCCAGCGACGGGTTTGATGTCCGAAGTGAACTCCTGACTCTAGCAATTGTGCTAGGGTTACGACTCCCATTTAAATTTTCTCCTGTGTTCGGGTTTATCCTTGCGCCTGAGATGGAATCTAGTAGTTACAAGTAACTCTAAACACCCGAAACCTCAAGCGTGTGTTTTTTAACAGCTTGTCTAGGATAGCGCATAAGTGGCTCAATAGCAAAATAACGATATATAGCTGTCGAAACCCCAAGAATTGACTGGCGGTGCGAAGCACCGCCAGTCAATTCTTTTATCTATAAATGGACTACCAAAATAAGCGTATGGGTAATTCAGGACAAAAGTCTAATTGGTTACCTTTTAACTCTCCATCAAAACCAATCTCCATACAATAATCTTTGCCTTCTCTTATGGTGAGAATATTGCTATCAATCACCGCTTGAAATTCTGGTGAAATATTATTTGCCGTAGGACTAACCATTCCTAACCGAGTTATTTCACGCAAACCATTGCGGTGCTCTAGGGGCTGGGCTTTCTCGGGAGGATATTGATCTGGACGTTTCCCAAAAGGAGTCTGGAAAAGCAAGGGCTCATTTAATAAATTACTGTTTGTGCCTACAACAATACTCATAGTCTCAGGCAAATAGGGTGGATGATATGCCCAATGAGAAAATGGCAAGGTTCTATTGTTTGCTGCTACTGACCGCAAGCAGATTCCAAAAGGACAGGTAGAGTGACGATATGCCCATCTTTCCCCAAGCCCAGTGCGTCGAATTGACTCAGATTCAGCCTCTTTTAAATTATGCACCCACAGCATTTCAATCATCGCATTGCGAAAAAAAAACGACGGTTGGCTGTGCCTTGTCCTGAATGTATGCTAGCTGACCCTTCTGTGAATCCAAAGGATACTAAACGATCTGCTTCCCAAGCATTTATATCAGTACAGATAAAAAAATGGTCAAGTTCAAACGCCATATAACTAAATGCAACGAGCGATCTCTACATATTCCCCCAGCAAAATATAAGACCCGCATTGCGAGTCTTATAACCTTAACGGCGATGGTTGCGTCTTGAGTTACTTCTTACGGGTATAGGAATCAACTCTGGTTGGGGTTGATTTTGACCCAATAGGGCTTCCAGAACGCGATTTAGAATTTCGCCGATCTCTTTCAGTGCTTTCTTGATCGCTTTCACTATACTTGGCTCCCTATCATCGTCTAGGTTTATTTACCCAATCATAACAAATCTTTTCCTAAACAAATCTAAAGCTGACATTACAGTTGCTTTTCTAATCCAATTTCTACCTCTAGAGGGACTAAAACGCAACTCGATCGCCTCGACTTTGCCATCGGGGTGGGCGATCCCCACATAAACTAAGCCTACAGGTTTAGCGTCTGTCCCCCCACTTGGTCCAGCGATCCCTGTGATACTAATTCCCCAATCAGAATGCAATTTGGTTTTAACACCGATCGCCATTTGCTGGGCAACGATCTCACTTACCGCCCCATATTGCTCGAGTGCTTGAGGCTCGACATTGAGTAAATCAACTTTGACATCATTGCTATAACTGATCACACCGCCAAGGAAGTAACTGGAACTGCCTGAGACCTCGGTTAAAGTTTCCCCAAGCCAGCCACCTGTGCAGGACTCAGCTACCGCTAAGGTCTGACCAGATGTTTGCAAAAGTCTGCCAGCCACCGTCGCTAGTGTATCTTCATCAGCACCATAGCAAAACTCACCTGTCAGTTCGAGAATTTCCGCCTCAACGGGAGCAATTAAAGCGATCGCTTCCTCCTGAGAATTTGCCCTTGCCGTAATTCTCAGTCTTGCCTGTCCGTAATTAGCATAGGGAGCAACGGTAGGATTTTGAAGCGCGAATAAGTGATTAACTTTCGTAGCAAGCGCTGACTCAGCAATTCCCCAATACAACAATACTTTGGAGTGAAATGTGCCATTTCCGTAGTTACGCGCTTTTAACAATGGAGAAGCGGTTTGCTGCCACATGGGATAAAGCTCGCTGGGAACCCCAGGAAAAGTCAAAATCAACAAGTTTGGTCTTGCTTCCCAGACCATGCCTGGAGCTGTGCCCACGGGATTCGGTAGAATATCTGCTCCCTTAGGTAGCAAGGCTTGTTTGCGATTGTTGGCGGTAAGCGTTCGACCCGTTTGGGCTGCCATCTCTTGAATACGTTCCCAGATCTCAGGACGTTCTTCTAGGGGAGTATCAAAAAAATTCGCGATCGCTTCCGTAGTGAGATCGTCAGGTGTAGGTCCCAACCCACCCGTAGTAATAATTAAATTAGAGCGACTGGCGGCGATCGCTAAGGCCTGATGAATGCGATCGGGATTATCCCCGACCACTGTTTGATAAAAATGAGGGACTCCCAGCAAAGCTAGTTGCTGTGCTAAATACTGAGCATTACTATTGAGGATTTCTCCGAGCAATAGCTCAGTACCAATACAAAGAACTTCTGCACCGACATTCATAGGTTCGCTCCCAATCGTAAATTGCACAAATTACACAAATTAAAATAAAGGGGGCGCTAAGCGCCCCCTTTATTTTAATTATTTATCTCGCGCCGCTTTGGCTTTTCCACGTCAATCCGAGGACGCTCAACCTTTTCCTTCGGTTCGCTTTGCCCATCACGATCAGTTTGGCGATCTTGATAGCCGTCAGAATTTACATTGGGGGTAGGATCGAAAACTTCAAATCTGGCATTATGCCCAGCTTCTTCGGCAGTAGTCATAACCACTGTCCGAATTGCTTGGATCATTCGTCCCCCTTTACCAAAAATTCGCCCCCGATCTTCTGGATCGAAAGCAACTCTAATCCAGACGCGATCGCTTTTGCTATTTGACTCAAAATCTACCCGCAAGGCATCTGGACGAGCTAGTAATGGCTTCAGCAAAAAACTAATTAAGGCATTGTAGTCTGGCACAAGTTTAAATTGGCAGATATTTAGAATTAGGCAGTAACGAGATCGAATACCTTAGCTTTTTCAAGGATGCGACGTACTGTATCCGTAGGTTGAGCGCCTTGCTTAATGCGAGTAACGATCTCAGGTACATCGAGTTGGGTTTCTTTGGTGCGTGGGTTATAGAAACCAAGCTCAGCAAGGGGGCGACCATCACGGCGGCTGGTGCTGTTTACGGCGACGATACGATAGCTGGCTTCAAATTTTTTGCCAAATCGCTTTAGTCTCAACTTCATCATGGGTTTATGGCTCTAGTTTTAGGGGTGATCCAGTTCAATATTTTAGCAGGCTTATTAATATAACATTATTTAGATAACCTTGTCTCGTTTGGTTAAGAGCTTTTTACGAAGAACTTTTTTCAAGGTTCTAAACAAGGTACTAATTTTCAATCGGGACTTTTACTTCATTACTATCGAGAAGGTTTTCAGCAATGTTTAGAAATGTGCGATCGCCACACATAGATCGCAATTTATCAACAAACAGTGAAGTCTCAGCTAGCAAAGTCATATTTTCGTAAGCCGATCGATAAACCTCAGAATACTCAGATTCAGCAACTACAGGATAGACCTTGGCAGGTTCAGAAGTCCCTGAAGGAGAGCTTAAACGACTAGGGTATCTTAGAGGCTTAGGTTCAGCGATCGGAGCAGCTTGAGTTGTGGGTTGGATTTTAACTGCTCCCAGCATTGACCGACGTGGAAAGGGCATAGGCTCAGCAGATGCTTCGTTTGTTTTAAATGGGGGGATTTCTGAAATCGCAGTTTCACGATTTGCCGTTCTTGGAGGCGTATAAAAAATCCGATCTTCGTAAATTACAGCTACATCACCACAAACCAATCGCTCAAACTCGCGATTGTAGCGACAATTGGGTTCCCCTTTACGTTCCCAAAGATGCAGAATTTGATTAACAGAGACAGCCTTATATCTTCCTTGAAATAGAGATTCAATTACCGCCTGACGCACCCATTCAGGTCGAAAATTCCCCCAAGCACGAGTCAAATCATTGATGGTATACCCACCCAAATCGAAACTATAATGCTGCAAAAGGGCGATCGCTATTTCCATTAGGGCGACAATATTTCAAGTTATGTATCACTATCCTACATTTAAAAGCAAGAAATGTGAAGATCCGCAAGCCCTACCCAGTGAATTGGTATAGCTGCCGCCAGTTTTGTTATGACAAAATCAAAACCCCAAAGAGAGTTGCCGCGCGGAGCGCGGCAACTCTCTTTGGGGTTTTATGTCCTGATACAGTTGGCGGCAGCTATGGTAGATATAGCTAATGAAAAAACGGACTAGTTATGTATAACTAGCCCGTTAATTTGCATAATTAGATAGCAAGATTATGCCTCTTACTGCAAGACGAGTTTAACGTTGGCATTGCTTAGCCCAGGACGCTTTACTTCAGTCAAAGCCTTGTTCACAGCATACTTTTGATTGATCGAATTGATCAACTCGGTCTGGTTGTGCTTTTTGGCAACGCCCCAGAGATCGGCGATCAGATCGAAAGAGCCATCAGTATTACGAGACCAACCCAAATCATAGTCACCTTCTAAAGTAGCCACAATGTCGGCACGGATGCGTTGGCTGTTATAACCACGAACATCAGCTTCAGTCTTGACAGTGATACCCAGATCGCGCAAAGACGACTTGAGGACTTCGGCATCAGTAATTTTTGTGCGAAGAGTGCTGAAATGAGACATAATAGTTTTGCTCCTGTAAATAAATGTGAACTCAACTGTTAACTCAGGCGAGAGACATAAGAGTTTTGGTGGTTCTTACTCCTATGTTAGCTGCTAGATCGATTGCCTTTCAATAAGACATTCTTTAGAATCTAGCCTTAACCCTGCTGCCGACAAAACAGCAGGATAAGCTTTTTAAAACTCCATACGCTGATATTCAGCGACTGAAGTAGCTGCGGGTCTTGCCCGCATTCTTGCCCAGTCACGCAGAGCAGCAACCTGCTCAGTCATCGTGCGTGAGAGAGGAGTTGTCGATTTTACAGCCGAAATGATATCTAGCTGTGTAAACTCCCGATCTTGGGCAAAAGCTTCATACATAGCGGCAATTACCGCCTGTTCAATTTCCGCCCCCGAAAAACCATCGCTTACCTTTGATAGTTGTTCAAAATCAAACCTTTCTAACTTTTCGACATCAGGACGACGCTTGCAAAGGTGAATTTTAAAGATGTCTCGGCGTTCCTCAGCATTGGGTAAGTCTACAAAGAATAACTCGTCAAAACGACCTTTGCGTAAGAATTCCCCTGGAAGCTTTTCGATCCGATTAGCCGTAGCCATAACGAATACAGGTGATTTTTTCTCTTGCATCCATGTAAGGAACGTGCCAAATATTCGCGATGATGTGCCACCATCCGAATCCGCCGAACCCGCTCCACCAGCAAAAGCTTTGTCAAGTTCGTCAATAAATAGGATCATTGGCGAGATTGATTCTGCAACCTTTAAAGCATTGCGTAGATTTGCTTCTGACTTGCCAACGGTGGAACCATCATAAACCCTTCCCATATCGAGACGAATTAAGGGTAATGACCAGAGTCTAGCTGTCGTCTTCGCAATCAGTGACTTTCCACAGCCAGGGACACCGAGAATCAACATCCCTTTAGGTTGGGGTAGTCCATAGTTACGCGCTCTCTGACTAAAAGCATTGGAACGCTGTTGCAACCAGTGTTTTAGTTCTTCAAGTCCCCCTACTGCTTCTAGGTCTTCTTCATCTTCGATATATTCGAGGATTCCATTTCGACGAATCAATTGCTGCTTTTCAGAAAGGACGATATCGACTTCTTCTTCAGTTAATTTACCATTGGTAACCTGAGCTTTGCGATAGACCTTTTCAGCTTCATCTTGGGTTAAGCCTAAGGTGGCTCTAACCAACTTTTCGCGGGTTTCGGCTGACACCTTTTTAGTGCGAACCTGTCCGAGCTGTTGATCGAGAACCTCTTCGATCGCTTTAATATCTGGCAGAGGAAAGTCAAGAACAACGATCTCTTTCTCTAATTCAACAGGGATAACTTGGATTGGCGACATCAAAATAATAGTTTTTTGAGTGCCTTTAAAGTTAGCTACTGCATCACGCAAGCAACGAACAATCACTGGATGGTCGAAAAAAGGATGTGCATCTTTAAAAACATAGATGGCTGGATCCTTTTGATCGGCTCTTGTGATCCATTTTAGGGCTGCTTCGGCTGACTCAGTGTTGTGCTGGGCAGTGCCTGTTGTTTGTCCGTACTCGACTATGCCATGGGTAACTGTCCATGTAAACATGCGACGTACGGGTTTTATCTGAGAAATAGTAGCGATCGCCCTTTCTGCTCTTTCTTCCTCTGGCGTATTGAGGTAGATCAAGGGATATTGGGCTTGAATTAAAATGCTAAGTTGCTCTTGCATATAGTAATACTGAGGTCTATGCCTCTGTCCTCACCTTGTCTACAGAAAAAATGTCTAGGAATAGTTTGGGTATATAAGTAGCTAATTCAAAGCTGATCAAGGCTGATTTAACAAGCTGATTTAACCGATAGAAACCAGTTCCTCATCTTGACTATCAGCTTTACTGACGGTGACTGGTGAAGGTTGATTTCGGTTGCCCCCGATCGCTAGTAATTCACCATTACGGATCACAACTGTTTGGGAACAGCTAGGACAACTATAGGTTTGATGGGTATGCCCAACACCAGAAGACTCGACGATATCGGCATGGGCAAGATAAAAACTAATTGCTTTTTCTGCCAAGTCTGACATCGAATCCCCATCAATCGCAGAACGAATTTTAAGCTGCTGGTGTAGTCGTTCGGGGAGATAGAACGTAACTTTTTGCGTTACCTTTTGCTTATCTTGCATAGTGGTTAAGAACTGTGAATACCCGGGTATGTATTTAAGGTACAGGTGAAATATTCTGCTGTCAAGCCGTTATGTCGCTATGCCAGTAATATCTTAACATTTCATTATATTACTGCCAAAGAAATAGCGGTGCGGGGCAAAGCCCCATACCGCTATTTCTTGACTGGGAAAGGAGTATAGCCACCGCCAACTGTATCAGGACATAAAACCCAAAATCATGTTGTCGCGCTCCGCGCGACAACATGATTTTGGGTTTTAATTTTGTCCTAATAAGACTGGAGGTAGCTATATATGCTTCTGGTTTGTTGTTTGCCTAAATTTTAGGAATTGCCGAAAATCTCTTTACCCAGATTCAAGAATCGCTATAAACTTATCCTTAGGAACAAGATTGGCAGTAATTTGGTCATGATCCTTAGCAACATGAATCCCAAACAATACACTTGAAATGCATCTACGTTGCTAATGCATCCTACATGGAGTGAGTTATGAACGTTTCTAAAATTGGTCATTCCAACATCTTTAATTTAGGTTGGGGAGCTTTAGCAGGTATTGCCATAACTTTGACGAACGTTACACCTAGCTTTGCTCAAAGTGCACTCACGCTTGGGCGTAACTTTCGCCCTGATCCTGCCACTTTAGACGGAAATGCTGGGGGGAAAGTCAGTATTGCTAGCATTGCGGGGATTGCTGATAATTGTCGTGGCTTTTCCAATGCTAAACCCAATCACACGATTACTTTGACCGAAACTTTTCCTTTAATGGATTTTTTGATTTATACAGGCAATATCAATGATGAGCCCACAATGTTGGTTAAGGGACCAAATGGTATTGTCATTTGTGCTAACGGTGAGGCTGGTGGACGCAATCCTCAAGCTAGTCGCCGTTTACCTAAGGGGATTTATCAGGTTTGGGTTGGTTCTAAAAATATTAACCACTCCTTTAGTTACACATTGTCTTTAAGTGAAATACGTCAAAAATGAAATTATTGAAACTACCGATTGCTGTATTGGGATACTCCCTAATAGCAGTTTTGCTATCCGCGACCCCTGCGATGAGTCAGGAAGTCTTAAGACCGATCTCACCGAAATTCACTCCCGATCCTCAGGTTTATTCTGGGAATGCAAGTGGAGGTTTACCGTTGCAGTCAGTTGCTAACCGCAAAGCTAATGGACAATGTCAAGGTTTAACACAGCAGTCTGCCAATCATTCTTTGACATTACAAAAGAATTTTGGTTTTTTAGCATTGAAGTTAATTAGCGATCGCAATCTCTCCCTACTCGTCCAAGGTCCCGATGGTGTTTACTGTCGTAGTGGCAAAAATCCCGAATTATCAGGTGCTTGGATGGCAGGAAAATATGAGATCTGGGTTGGTACTATGAATGGAGAGTCTAGCTCTTACCAACTGACGATCAGCGAAACTAATCAATGAACAAATCAATGAACTAATTGATCGCATTCCGAGCTTGTTGATTTCAACGAGGGGGCTAATTTCTAGTTTTACATCAGAAGCCATAAGATGCTATGACCAATCCCATCCAAGAAATAGAGGTGCGGGGCAAAGCCCCGCACCTCTATTTCTTGGTGGCAAGTCCCTTATACCAATTCACAAAAGTGTGACGACACTTTCGTGAATTAAAAACCAAACCCAGTAAGGTTTTGAGATTCCCAAAATGGCAACGCCATTTTGGGAATTGGTATTAGATTATTGCTTAGAAATATTCCAATAGGGAAGTTGCTGGTTTGGTTCGATCTTTACTCCATCTACTCCTTTTTGAGCAAACGCATATTCTTTGTTTTGCCATAGCGGAATGAATGGCACATCTTGCGCTGAAATCTCTTGGATTTTTTGGAGTAGTTGCGATCGCTTAACGCTATCTCGCTCTTTTCTCTCCTTGGCGATCAGATCGTTGATTAGGGGATTATTGTAAAACGAGCCTTGAAACTGGCTACCACCTTTTTTGCAACGATCGCCTTCAGCTTCTTCACATTCTAAAAAGGGTTTGATGTAGTTATCGGGATCGAGAATATCAGGTACCCAATCGAGTAAGTATGCTGGGTAAACTCCCTTGTCTAAGAAAGCGTAGCCTACGGTGTTTTCGACCCGTTCGGTTTTAATTTGGATGATTTTGCCAACATTTTTTTGAATTGAAGCACGTAAAGTGCTGGCAATGAGATCGCCATTGCCTCCATATTTTGGGGAATACCAAATTGTAATTTGCGCAGGTTTTTCATCGGAATACCCTGCGGTTTCCAGTAACTGTCGAGCCAGTTTCCCATTATTATCACCATATTTTTGCTCGAATACGGGCTTAGATTCGCCAAAGGCACTGGGAATCAGACTGTACAAAGGCGATCGCTGATTGAAAAATATGCGTGATTCTAATAGGGGGCGATCGATCGCTGCGGCTAGGGCTTGACGCACCCGTACATCATTGAGTGGAGATTGCTGGGTATTTAGTACCATGTAAAGAATAGTGGCTCCTTGACCAGAAGCGATCGTCCAGCCATTGGCTTTTGCATTGGATTCAATATTCTTAACCTGAGTTGGTGTGAGTGTTTGAAAAGCGATGTCAATCGCACCCGTCTTAAAAGCATTGAGTAAGTTGGCATTAGAAGAGAAAAACTGAATGTCAATACCTCTATTTACGGGTTTCTTGCCCCAGTAATCAGGAAATGCATCTAAGCGTAAGTAACTACCTTCAACAAATTGTGTTACTTGATAGGGACCAGTTCCGACCAATTTATCGGGTAAGAACAAGAGTTTGCCCGTTTTCTCATCTTTGATATGTTTGTAAACCTGTGGTGAGATCGCGGCTGCACCTGTGAAGGCTAAGAATTTTGGGAAAAACTGGAGAGGTTCCTTGAGCTTGAAAATCAATTCTGTTTCGTTCGGAGCGGAGATTGCCTCGATAACATCTCCCAAGATATAGGCTGGCGTTCCTTTGGAGTTCATGAAACGTTCCAAAGCAAATTTCATTGTATAGGCATTAAAATTAGTGCGATCGTGGAATTTGATCCCCGTTTTTACTGGTACGGTATAAATTAAGCCATCATCGCTAACTTTTGGCATATCTGCCGCCAGTTGGGGTACGATCTCGTTAGAGCCTTCTTTGTAGGTGTAAAGGCGTTCGAGGGTGTTGTAAAAGATATTACTAATAAAAAACTCGTTGGCATCGGCAGGATCGAGGGTACGGATTTTGCTAGTCGTACCGATAACGATACGTTCGTCAGTGCGATCGCTTATTCCTAATCTGTTGCGGTTATTGATGATTTTGCCATTGGTACAGGCAAATAGGGATGTTACTGTAATCAGAGCGATCGCAACCCAAGTAAACAAGCGACGCAGCAAATATCTCATTGATCTGTTTAGCCGAAAACATAACTGTATTTCTAACTGCTAAATCTTCTCACAATGTCGGTTCGATTTTGTAGTTATACCAATTTCCAAAATGGCAACGCCATTTTGGAAATCTCAAAACCTTACTGAGTTTAGTTTTTAATTCATAAAAGTGTTGTCACACTTGCGTGAATTGGTATAACTATAGCTGTCGCCAACCCCAAAGAGAGTTGCCGCGCGGAGCGCGGCAACTCTCTTTGGGGTTTTGATTTTGTCCTAACAAAACTGGCGGCAGCTATAGGTTTAGTTTTTAATTCACAAAAGTGTGACAACACTTTCGTGAATTGGTATAGGAGAAAATCTAGAGGCTTTGTCGCTTGCATTGCAAGCGATAAAGCCTCTAGATTTTTAAGGTTATTTGTGGCAAAACTTCACCTATTAAGACTTTCCTTAGAAGCTACAGGGACCCTTCTTTCCATTAGGACAAACTGTCTCTTCATCGGTTTTGGGAAGTTTTGCCTTGTCAAAAGTAACACCCGTTAGATTAATTCCATTCAGCTTCGCACCACTCCAGTTGGCTCCATTTACTTGACCACTAGTGAGATTAGCTCCACTCAGATCGGTATTAGTCATGTCTGTGTAGTTGAGCTTAACGTTAGAAAGGTTAGCTCGTTTAAGACTTGTAAAGCTCAAATTCAACCCAGATAGATCTTGCTCTGCCAGATTTCGACCTTCGCGAGGATCGTTAACGATTTGCCAAGCTAAAAGAACGGTGGGGCTAAATCTTGTCGCCTTTTCCGTGCCTTGAGCGCCAATTTTAGAATTCTTGAGGTTAGCACCCTCCATTTTAGCGCCAATAAAATTAGAACGAGTTAAATCGGAGCCTCCCAAATCCACAAGAACCATTTGAGCATTTTTGAATTCCGACCAAATTATGCTGGATTGGATTAATCTGGCTCTATTTAAGTTGGCATTAGTGAAATTCACGCCATCGAGGTTTGCCTCTTGGAAATTTGCGCCAACAAGACTGGCATCTTGCATTTTTGCCCCTGTGAGAGTCGCTTTACTGAAATCGACATTATCCAGTTTGGCTCCCTTAAAGTCCGCATTAGTGAAGTCTTTGCCTTTTGCATCCTTGAATAGCCCCCATCGTAAACCTAAGTCGAAGATGGGTCTATTGACTAAACCATAGATTAAAAACACTACAGCGATCGCACCTAACCCAATCGTAGGGATTTTAAGATAATCCTGCCATAACGATTCCAAGCTAACACTCGGCATCGACATTTTAGGTTTACTCGGAGCAGGCTTATGGGGTGGCGGCGGTGCGGGTGGCTCATAGCCATAAGCTCCGTAATTCTCCTCAGTAAATCGATTGAAATCAATTTGATCGGGAGGCGTACCCATACGAGCCTGTGTCGAATCACCAAAATTTGCGGCTGGTTTACGGCGATCGCGGGGGATTTCTCGCGTCTCACTTACCCCTGTTGCATCGGTGCGAGGCGAAGATATGGGTAGGTTTCGGCTACGGGAAGGCATTTGCGTACCTTGAGGTCCGATCGTGGTGATGTTATCTGACAGATCGCCGCTATCTAGTAACCCAGACCAATCAGTATTGTCGTCATGGATTTCTAGCCCAAGGTCATTAAAATCGGGCAAGCTAGTATCTTTACGCTTAGATGGATGAGCCGAGTTTCTATCTCTACCATAGGAGGGGTTCCCCATCGAGTTTCCTCCACTCGAAGACATCTTGCCGCTGGTATCTGAGTAAGAAGAGCCAGTCGTCGGTCTTCCGCCAGATAGCACGGTATCAGCATCTAATAACTCTGACCAACTTTCATCAATGGAATTGATTGGTTTGCGACTTTGCGGATTTGGCTGAGCATGAAAGCGATCGAAGTCATCTTCTTCCTTTTTCTTAGCCATTCGACTAGGATTAGTAGGAGGTAGGGGAAGACTGGTATTGGCTGCTGAGGGAGTTTTAGGATTAACACCCTGATGGGGATTTCTTTTTGGCGGTAAGGGTGGTAAAAAAGGTGGTGGAGGTGGATTATTGAGAGATGGAGAAGTGGGTTCTTGCTTTGCCAGAGGGGGAAGATTTGGAGGCATTGGTGCAGGCATGGGCGCAACTGACTTTGGCGCAGGCATGGGTGGCGTTAGCCCCGTAGATATTGACGAAGTGCGAAAACTAGAATCAAAGTCGCCACCCGTAGGATCGATACTATCTAAGTCGAAATCGTCTAAAAAGTCACTATCACCCGCACCTAGATTGAAATTTGAGGGTGCTCCAAAATTTACAGGTGGCGAAGGAACCCTCTCTGGAGTTGAGACGGGCTCCTCAAATACCCCTGATGGCGAAGTAAAGCCATTGAGTAAGTCGTTAGCCATAGCCTCTTCATGCAAATCTACTTCATAGCTACCACTAATTAAATCGCTGTCTAAAATACTTTCACTTAATAAAGCATCTTCAAAGGGATCTGTAGGAAGTATACTGACAGAACTGTGGGAAGGAGGAGGGGGAAATGTCGATGATTTGGTAAAGGAATCTTCTGAGTATGGAGAGTTGGTGCGATTGGGGGTGAGTGTTGTGGGAACAGTGCCAAGACCAAATTCAGCCATAGGGATTTCGGGCAAACTATCCTCATCAAAGGAAGCTAAATCAAAATTTTCATCTAGCATACTCTCTAAATCATTAGCTCTTTCGGCTATTAGTGATTCAGAAATCTTTTCATTGCTATTCTCACTTCCTAAGTCATAATCCTCGAACTGTCTTGATGGTATTGCGGCAGAAAAACTATCGGCACTGACATTATCAACATTATTAGCAAAGTCGTCATCTGTATAATAGGAATCAGTAATTTGTTCGTTATAATTAGCAAAGTCGTCATCTGCATAGTAGGAATCAGTAATTTGTTCGTTGTTAGGTGGATTGTTATTTTCCCAATCTGACAAGGGTGGGGGAGATGGTTCGGAGAGGCTTAAAGCATTATTTTCAAATTCAGCACTGATATCTTCATCAATCTGATCGAACTGATCGAAGCGATCGGCAAATTCATTAAAATCAGTAAATTGGCGATCGAAGTTTTGGTCAGAGTTATCTAGGGAATTATCTAGTGCTGTTGCTTCTAATGGAGCGACAAACTGATCATAGGCAACCGATGGAACTTCTAAATTAACAGCCTCCGCCATGCTGTCGCTTTGGATTAGGGTATAGGGATTAAGTGACTTTTCTGAGAAATCGCTATCAACAGTACCTAACAATGCATCGTTAAAAATCTCTGAGGTTTCTTTGATCGGTGGCAAATAGTCATCCACTAGATCCTCTTGCCAAGCATCATTGCCAGTATCGATCGCGGCTTCAAGAGTGGCACTCCAGTCAGCATCATTTTCAATACTATCAATAAGTTGATTTTCAGGATCTGCTAAGGCACTTTCTAAGGCATTTTCTACTGGAGCATTCCAATCTGACTCATTACCAATTGTGTCATTGGCAAATTCTACATTCCAGTTTGCCTCGTTTTCAATTGCAGATTCTAAATAATCATTACTCAGATTACTCTGATCACCCAGATCGCTCTGATCACCCAGATCGCTCTGTTCAAAAGATTCTTCAAATTGGAATTCGGGGGCTGATTCAGAGCCTAAATTCGATTCGGGAGCAAATTCATTGTCAATATCGGTAAGGTGGGGAATGGGAGCGTTAAAATCAAATCCAGCATTCTCTTCCAAGTCACTTGGGTCTGATGATGGCAAGTTCTGCCAATCGTCAAATGTGCCAAAGGCATTGTTTATGGATGTGTCCGAAATTGCAGCGGCAGCTACATTAGGAGAGCTATCCCAAACCGCATCATTGTCGAGTTCTGGTGCTACTCCCTGTCCCCAATCACTGGTAAAGGCATCGTCAAAAGTATTATCAAAAGCATTGTCAATCGCTGTGGATTCATAAACAGTCATTGGATCTGATGGGTTGCTCGACCAGATCTCGTCTTCAGTCATGCTAGCATCTAGAGCTTCTAAGGATTGCCCTGAGCCGAATCCATCGTCTAGATTGCTAGCCATGTCTGGAGAGAGAGCGCTCACTTCTTCTCCTAGAGATAGGTTTTGTGGATCTTGATCTATAGACTGGCTTGATGGAAATTCGCCTTGAAAATCGTTACCCATTGATAGATCTTCAATGAGCAGATTCTCTGGAAATTGGGCAGATAGATCTTCAGGAATTTCTAAATCATCGGGTAATAAATTATCTTGAAATTCATCGGAGAGATTTAAATCATCAGAGAGATTTAAATCATCAGGTAATAAATCATCTTGAAATTCATCGGAGAGATTTAAATCATCAGAGAGATTTAAATCATCTTGAAATTCATTACTATAATCATTGTAGGGGTGATTGGATGGTAAATCAGGATTTAAATTTAACTCACTGTTTGCATCACTGTTTGCATAGTAATCTTCAGTATTGTTGCCGTCAGTTCCGAAAATGTTGAGGTCTTGGTCATCCGTTACTGAATATTCACTGGCGATATCAAGGCTAGGTTGACTAGGGATATCCTCGAAATTCTCTTCTAATAAATCTGAGATACTATCCCAATCAGGATTATTTTCTTCAGCACTTAAATCAAAACTTGAGCCATCACTATCTTCTAATAACTCTGCTAATCCAGAGATCTTGCCTTCTTCGTCACCAATACTTTGGAGGGAATCTAGGCTAAAGGAGTCTGAAGCGTTAAGTCCTAGAGAATCTAGCTCGGCAAGATCTGCATTTCCCAAAAAGTCTAATTCATCTAATTCATCTAATCCGAAATCGTCATCAAGACCAATGTTTATATCCTGTAAGGGCTGAAGCGTTGTTTTTACTGGATCTATGCTGGGATTTGTAGAATCAGCTTGGGGCTTATGCTCAGGCTCATCCATTCTGGTCTTGAGATCGGTCACAATTAACCAATCGATATTCCCAAGATCGCTATCAGACTCTTTTGCCTGAGGTTTGTTAGCGTAACTATTTGAGGATGTATTTCTTTGGGAGGACGATCGCTCAATTGGCTCATCCAAACCAAGCGATCGCAGCCACTCAAGATCCTCAAGATCGTTCTCAGTCGTTTGGGCGCTCGATGATTGTGAGGATGGGGTGGTTTGATTTACTTCTACCTTTTGCTGAGGAGCTCCGCCAATTCGCGTACTGAGATCCGATATAATCATCCAATCGACATCAGCAGCATCAGATTGGAGCGATTGCTTTTTATCTGGTTCGTTAACACCTTGACCTTTGATTGGGTTGTTTTTGTTGGAAGCCATGAATCAATCCTCAAATCCTCAGCATTATGTTCTGACTTGCACCACTTGGCGCTTGCTACCTTAAGATCGTAGTTTATCTACCATATCAATCGCTGCAAATTATAGCTTTACAACAATACAAATGGGATTGTAAATGTGACTTTAACAATAGCGACTTTCATCGACAAATTTCAATCGGCTAGTGGTATTAAGCGATTTATTTTAGTCTTTGGCAAGCTGTAGTGATTTCAATGTATACAAGGTTTAAGCTAATCTTAACAAATAAAGCCTACAAAAGTGGAAGTAATACTACATCTGTCGCCATTAGAATTATGCAGAATGTTTTCATTCCAATTTTATTTTTGAAGCTGTAAGAATGTACCGATTCTTTGGGCAGCTTCTCGCAAAATCTCTGGTGGATGGACTAAGGCAAATCTGACATAACCCTCACCATGCTGACCAAAACCCTTGCCCGGAGATAGGGCTATGCCAGTCGAGCTAATTAGATCTAGACAAAATTTAACTGAATCATGGGCATAGCGATCGGGTAATTTTGCCCAAAGATACATGGTTGCCTTAGGTGTGGGAATTGCCCAGCCGATCGCCTTGAGCGAATCAATCATCGCATCGCGCCGCTCTTGAAATGCGCTAACTACACGATCAATCGATACGCGATCGCTTGCCAAAGCCTCGATCGCACCACGCATGATCCCCTGATATTGATTGAAATCTACCGCCGCTTTAACTTGGCGCAAAGCTTGAATTAGGTCGCGATTACCGACGGCAAAGCCTACCCGAAATCCGCCCATATTGTAGGATTTGGACATGGTAAAAAATTCGATGCTAACGCAGCGATCGCGATCGGCTTGCAAGATTGAGGGTGGCTTTGAACCATCAAAAATCAGATCGAGATAAGGGAAGTCATGCACTAATACGAGATTATGCGCTTGACAAAACTGAACTGCTGATTGCAAGAATTCCAGCGTGGCGGTAGCGGTGGTGGGATTGTGGGGATAGCTTAACACCATCATTTTGGCTTGACTGAGGACTGCGGCGGGGATATCGGCAAATACTGGTAAAAAGTTGTTTTCCGCTAATAGGGGCATTCCATAAACGCGCCCACCTGCTAGATGAATTCCGCCATAGTGGGATGGATAGCCAGGATCTTGCAGAAGTGCAAAATCATTAGGATTGAGGATCGCAAGGGGTAAATGGGCTGTACCTTCCTGTGAGCCAATGAGAGGTAATACTTCTGTTTCTGGATCGATTGTGAGGCTAAAGCGCTGTTTTATCCATGCGGCTACTGCTTCCCTAAAGTCTAAGGTACTTCCAAATAGAGAATAGCCATGGGTATGGGGATCGTTTAAAGATTTGGCGATCGCTTCTAAAATAAATGGCTCTGTCGGTAGATCGGAGGAACCAAGGGATAGATCGATGACGGTCATTCCTGTGGCTCTGACCTCACTTTTAGCCCGATCCATATCGGCAAAGACATTAAATTGTAGAGGCTTGAGGCGATCGGCAAATTGCATAATTTAGTAGATAAACAGATAAAAGGTCGATGAAGATACAGATAATTTTACGCTAAGGCTCTTGCGGATCAAAAATGTCCCACCACATTGCTTCGATTCCGCTCAACCAACGTTATACCAATTCACGAAAGTGTTGTCACACTTTCGTGAATTGGTATAACTACGCCTCCCACACTACCCCACACTTTTTAGTACTTGCGATAACATAGAGATAGCTGTCAAAATTATTTGGAGAAAACCCATGGTTTGCTGCAAAGCTAAATCTAAGCTTGCTAAAGCGATAAAGTTACATCGCAATTTTCACTTTAAGTCTGGACTATTGCTAGATCAGGGTGTGCGATTGCTGGGCGTACATAAATTTCCTCTTACTAAGCCCCTTTACAAAGCAGTCAAGGTGGCTGGCTATACAAATGTCTCCCTCGCTAGTATTGCGCTTGTCCTATTAGAAGACTAAGATTGCCATTAGCACGATTCGTATATAGGAAAATTTCGCATGATTACATTGACTGACGCAGCGATCGCTCGCGTAAGAAACCTCCAAAGCCAACGCGCTACCTCTGCACCTCTGCGTTTAGGCATTAAGCAAGGTGGCTGCTCGGGCTTATCTTATTTGATGGATTTTGCCGATCAACTTGAAGCGGATGACAATCAATACGAATGCAATGGTGTAAAAATTGTGATTAACAATAGCAATTTGCCCCAGTTGCAAGGACTAGAACTTGACTACACCGAAGATTTGCTTGGAGGAGGATTCCGTTTCCGCAATCCTAACGCGAGCAAGTCTTGCAGTTGTGGTACTTCCTTTGCTACCCCCAAAGAATTGGGCGCACCTGTCGCCTGTAGCTAACTAGATCAATAATAAAAAATGGGAAGTGCCAAGCACTTCCCATTTTTTATTCTTTAACTAACTGATGCTCGAATCTGCGAAACGTTATCTTCCCAATGTTTTCCGTCAAAATATTGAATGGTAAACTTCTCCATGGCATCACCATCTAAGCAGCGAATATTAATGTCGTAATCCTGAGGATGCGATCGCGGACGGTAAAAGGGATGAATGCCGCAAGTTTTACAGAAATTATGCTTCGCAATACCTGTATTAAAGCTATAGGTCTCTAGATTATCCTCACCCTGTAGCAACTCAAAATCTTCAGGTGGTACGATCAAATGCAGGATTCCTTTCTTTTGGCAGATCGAACAATTACAATCGATCGCCTCATATTTACGTATCGCCACGCGAAATCTCACTGCTCCACAGTGGCAACCACCAAGAGCCAAAGTAATAGTCATTATGTCTATGTCCTACGCCGTAATCTATGATGGTAATTGTAATCTTTGTGTTAGCTTTGTTAGACTTTTATCGAAGTTTGATCGGGGTAGATTGTTCGGCTATGTGCCGATGCAGGATGAAGAAAACTTACAACAGTTAAATGTCACCCCTGCCGATTGTGAAATGGGAATGATCCTCATCGATCTCACGGAACCGACCCATAGATGGCAAGGCAGTGATGCGGCTGAAGAAATTGTACGACTGTTACCCTTGGGGAAGGCTTTCGTTGGGGCATATCGCGCAATGTCACCCCTAAAAAATCTGGGGGATTCAGTATATATCCAAGTTCGCGATACTCGATATGAATTGTTTGGCAAACGCGATCGCACCTATTACACAGCTTATCCCTTTGGATGTGCGGTCAAAAAAACAGATAGGAACGAACCATAATTCTCCTTTGCTATATAATTATTTCTGAAATGTTACAAGGCAAATTTTGTGTATACAGTTTCTATCGAGCAAAAGCAATACAAAACCTATGTCTTGTCTGATGAGAGCACAGGTTCTCAAATAGAAGTTGTGCCAGAGCGCGGTGGCATTGTGACAAGCTGGCGGATCAATGGACAAGAGGTTTTCTATCTTGACACTGAGCGATTTACCCATCCTGATTTGAGTGTTAGAGGCGGAAATCCCATCTTATTCCCTCTCTGTGGTAATTTGCCCAATGATACCTATGATATTGACGGCATAGACTACAAGATCAAACAGCATGGATTTGCCCGTGAATCTGCTTGGAGCGCTGTAGGGCAGCAGACCGATGACGCAGCAAGTGTAACGATTGAGCTAGTTAGTAACGAAAAAACTAAGGCTGTCTATCCATTTGACTTTCATTTAGCCTTTACCTATGTGCTAAAGGGAAATACCTTAGAGATTCATCAGGAGTACAAAAACCTCTCTTCGACACCGATGCCTTTCTCCTCTGGCTTCCATCCCTATTTTCTCTGTGGCGACAAAAATCAAATCGAAGCTCATATTCCTTCAGTTCGCTATGAAGATAATCGCACCAAAGAGAACTTTGCCTTTGATGGTAAGTTTGACTTCGATCAAGATGAGATTGATTCCGTATTTGGTAATCTCTCTAGCCGCTCAACCTCAATTATCGATCGTGATCGCAATCTCAAAATTGCGATCGATTACGATGATTTCTATACCTATCTTGTCTTTTGGACAGTTAAGGGCAAGGACTTCTATTGCCTAGAGCCTTGGAGTGCAACTCGTAATGCTCTTAATACTAAAGAATATTTAACTGTTCTAGAACCTAATGCTAGTTGTAAAGCTGTTGTGAGTATCACCGCAGAGTTCTTTTAAATGTCGATTTTGGCATTGTGTAGCGGCTCTATTTAGCTGCTATCAACTGTATCAGGACATAAAAGCCAAGATGAATGGCGGCGCTTTGCGCCGCCATTCATCTTTTGGCTTTTTATGTTGTTATGGTTTTTAGGACATAAACCCCAAGAATTGAGTGGCGGCGCTTCGCGCCGCCACTCAATTCTTGGGGTTTGATTTGTCCTCATTCAAGTGACTGTAGCTATAGAAGCCCAAAGAGTAGGATATGCAGACCTGTACTCTTTGGGTTTTACCCAAAATCGCGTTAAAGTAGTCGTACATCTAAATATTTAGTCTATCTAGGATGACACAGATTATGTCACGTTTACCTATTACCTTGGCAAATGCTTTCAGCCGCCGTAGCGCTCTAAAAATCATTAGTGGCTTGCAAAACTTCGATCGCGACTCCGTGAAAATGGTCGTGCAAGCAGCCGATCGCGGTGGCGCAACATTCGTTGACATTGCTGCTGATGCTGAACTCATTGCGATCGCTAAGGCTAATTGCTCTTTACCTATTTGTGTTTCCGCAGTGGAATCTAGCAAGTTAGTAGAAGCCGTTGCTAATGGCGCAGATCTCGTAGAAATTGGTAACTACGACAGCTTCTACGCTCAAGGTCGTGTATTCACCACCGATGAAATTATTGCTCTTACCCAAGAAACCAGAGCATTGTTGCCTCATACTGCAATTTCCGTCACGGTTCCTCACACTTTGCCCCTTGATGAGCAAGTTACCCTCGCGGAGAGACTAGAAGCAATTGGAGCTGACATCATCCAAACTGAAGGTGGTACGAGTTCCGCTCCAACCCATGCAGGTGTACTCGGTGCGATCGAAAAAGCATCGCCTACCCTTGCCGCTGCCCATGCGATTAGCCGTGCCGTTTCTATTCCCGTAATGTGCGCTTCTGGTTTGAGTAATATCACTGCACCAATGGCGATCGCTGCTGGTGCGTCGGGTGTTGGTGTTGGTTCTGCTGTTAACCAATTAAATGATGTGGTTTCCATGATTGCGACTGTTCGCGCTCTGAAAGAATCAATCAATAGCAATGTTGCAAACCAAGCAATTGTGTAATCAATATTTGCTTGATTTCGCGTTAGCAAATTAGCAAAATCTATAAACTGAAAGGCGATCGCTATGAGTTTTCTAAAGGTTCAAAGCGATCGCCTTCCTCATGAAATCAGCTAGCTAAAAGTGCGATCGCCTAATCTTGTAGCTAAAATATAAGGAGCATCTTTCATATTTTGCTTATGAATACTCTAACTCCAACGCGACAGCAGATTATTGAGTTAATTAATAACTTGCCAGAGGATTCTTTCCCTGAGCTTGTTACTTTTATCGGCTATCTTCGCTACAAGACTGTTGAGACAAGAGTAGATCTGCCTCACAACAGTTTTTTACTGTCAATTGCAGGTTTGGGTACTTCCAATGAAAAGGATATCTCAGAAAGAGATGAAGAGATTTTAGCAAATGAAGTTAATCCAATTCGTGGTTGGAGTATTCATTTAGATATAGAAGTATAAACATGTCGATAACAATTACCTAATGACAAGTATAGCGATACCACTAATAAAAAAGCTATCTGATGAAATTGCAAGCAATCGGTTTCTTCGCGCACTTTGGGCTGCATTGCGTTTAGAATTTGGCAAACTATCTTGGCAATATATCCCAAGCAAAGATCGAGATTATCTCATTATTCACTTTGGCTATGCTGATCTTGCATTACCTTCTAAAATCCGTATTAGTGTCACATATAAAAGACGAGGTGTTATTGAATCTATTATTTTTGACGATGTTGATAATAATGACTTACCTATTAGCAGATTTGAAAATTGTGTCAGAATTGCTGAAGCTTCTAATGAATCGGACATATCTATCGCTGCTAACATTCTAATTGCGTACCGCTTCTTATTTCAAAATAATCTAGGATCAGACACGGTTCGCCTTCTTATTCGTGATAGTTATAGATTCGACTTCTTTTCTCTTTTCAAAAAAAATAAACGTAAGGCGGATTTTTTTCATTTTCTCAATGATAATTGGTCTTTATGGAGTGATTTCCGTGAGACAGATTTGCTGATTAGAGTTCGTGCCTTTGACGCTGTAGATGCTAATAATCAGTTTTTACTTTATGCTCCTGCTATTTTAGATACTCTTTCAGCATTTACAAACTTATTTTTTGAGATAGATAAAATAACTAACCCCTGTCCACCATTTTCAAGCACTTTTCAAATAGCTAATCCTCCACTTGAACAAGATTGGATTGATGGTTACCCATTTGTTGAGCGTAAACTCGTTCTTAATGAAGAATGCTTGAGGCTAATCAATAATATAGTTCAAGATAATATAGATAAGGATAAACAGAAAATTTTAGATGCTTGTCATCACTTTCATGCAGCACGTTTTTTGGAAGAACAGTCTTACATTATGGGGCAGTCACAATCATTGTCTGAAATAGCAATGGTTCACTATATTTCATCCCTTGAAGTCCTTTCTTTGGTTGGATCACCAAATCCATCTACATGTCCTACATGCAACCAAGTGCAATTTCGGATATCTGCTCGTGTTAAAGAGCTTGTAGAAAGACATCATGGATTGAATGTAGCAAAATTTGTTAAGGATACATATGATGACAGATCACAGTATCTTCATACAGGTCGATTATTATCTTCAAGATCTTACTATGGACAAACTGTACCACAGCTGGATTTTTCTACCAAAAATCGTAATCGCTCTCCTATGGTAACTTTACCACTGCTAAATTTACGTGAATATGTTAGCTATTGCATTCGCAGAGTAACTTGTGAGCTTTATGTTCATCAATCTCATCTTGAAAATTCGTGAATTATTTGTTCTAAATTTTTTTGTTTAACTAGCATACCAAGTTAAGAAGGTAAGGGAGTTAGGGAGTTTAAGCAATAGAAAATAATATTTTATGAACACAGAGATTTCTAAGTTTAAGAGATTAATCTTTTTAAAACAGTTCATTCCAATTGAAAGTCACATCAGGAAAAGCAATAATTGATAGAGTATCATTCTCATCATAACGTCTAATTAACTTATATCCATTTGCCGATGGTTGCGAATATCCTTCGATCGCTTTTTTATTCACATCAAACAACCACATTTCAGGAATCCCTGCCGCCGAGTATAGAGGAGCTTTGACTTCGCGATCGTAATCAATGGAACTATCAGCAACCTCGATAATTAACAAAATATCCTCTGGCGTTGGTAATCCCTCTTCATAAAAATCATCACGAAATTTCAAGATGGCAATATCTGGCTGCGGCTCAGAGTTATCATTTAGACGAATTGAGTTTTGCGGCCAGATGATAGCCTTGCCAAAAAGACGATTAGTAAATATTGCATTCAGTCGAGCAACACAGGTAGCGTGTTTTCTGCCAATTGGGGACATAGTTTGAATTTCTCCGTTAATTAGCTCAATGCGATCGCCTTCTTGGAAAACACCAACTTCGTGCATGAGATGATATTGCTGGGTTGTCAATAGGAACTTATTCGCCAACTTATTCTGGTTTTGCGTAAGCAATTGAACTGTCATAAGCTTAGAATTAGGTAGGTTGGAGTGATATTTACGATCATCATAACTCAGCCTATAGTAATTCTAAGAGAGTGCGTCCCGAAGGGGCGCACGTTCTTAGTTCGATGAAAATAATTAGCGATCGCGAGAAATCATGACAGGTTTACGTAAAATTATCTGTTCTACCCAAGGCGCAATTGACCTTCAAATTAATGGAGCATTAGGAATTCCTTTTAATGATCTAAATCGCGATCGCGCTGCTAAGTTACCAGAAATTTGTCGATTTCTCTATCAACAGGGACTAGATGGATTTTTGCCTACCCTTGTTACTACATCCATCGAACAAATACATCGATCGCTTTTTTTCCTAGCCGAAGCGATCGCCCATCAAAAGCAAAATCCCGATCCTCACGAGGCCAAAATTTTAGGAGTCCATCTCGAAGGACCTTTTCTACATCCCGACAAGCGAGGCGCACATCCCCAACAACATCTATTACCGCTTAATCTCGATACATTACGGCAGGTATTAGGTGATTACGCTGACATTATTAAATTAGTTACCCTCGCGCCCGAACTCGATCCATCGGGGGAAACGATTCAATATTTATGCGATCGCCATATTATTGTGAGCTTAGGTCACTCCACAGCAAATGCCGAACAAACGCGAATGGCGATCGCCCAAGGAGCCACGATGGTCACCCATGCCTTTAATGCCATGCCGAGTTTGCATCATCGTGATGTGGGGCTATTGGGCGCAGCAATATTAAGCGATCGGGTTTGGTGTGGATTAATCGCCGATGGCGTTCATGTTTCGCCCGAAATGATCCAACTGCTCTATCGGACGAAAAAACAAATTTTTTTGGTCAGTGATGCCCTTGCGCCCCTTGGTTTGCCCGATGGCACTTATCCTTGGGACGATCGCCAAATTACGATTCAAAACGGTACAGCGAGATTACCCGATGGCACGCTTTCAGGCACGACCATGCCCTTAATCAAGGCAGTCAATAATCTGATCGAGTGGGGAGTTTGTGAGCCAGAAAATGCTATTAAATTAGCGATCGAAGCTCCACGCCTTGCCATGAATTTTGAAATCGATCAAAATGCTCCTCAGCGGCTCACTTGGTGCAGTTACTCGTTCTCTTGTGCTATGTCAGATTATGCTATGGAATTTTTTGCTCCACTAGACTTTCAATCGACTACGAGAGGATTCGGTTGCGAAGTTAATTGATATAGCTAAATTTCAGTATCTAAAACTATCTCAGATACAATTAGTTATAATTGAATCACTAATAATATAGGCAAAAAAAGCTAGCAAACAGATATGGTGATCGCCACTGACCAAACCCAAACTCAGCAAAAAACTCAACCAGAAATAACTCATAATGCTCTCTATGAACAGGATTTTTGCTTGTGGATCGAGAGGGCTTTATTGCTATTGCATGAAGGAAACCTTAGAGATTTGGACTTAGAGAATTTGCTCGAAGAAATTGCAGACATGGGTAATAGCCAAAAACAAGCGCTAGAAAGTAATCTCAAAATTATTCTCATGCACTTACTCAAATATAAATACCAAGCCGATAAAAGAACTAATAGTTGGCGCTATACTATAATTGAACATCGTCAAAGAATTCGTAAAGCTTTTAAAAATAGTCCTAGCCTGAGAAGATATTTCCTACAGGAGTTTACTGATGTCTATCTAGATGCAAGACAACTCGCAGTAGTTGAAACAGAACTGTCGCCAAATATTTTTCCTATAGAGTGTCCATTTACAACCGATCAAGTCTTGGACGAAGACTATTTCCCTGCTCCATAAGAATATAAATTAATTCAATATCAAACTCAAAAAATCAATCTCAGGGCGCGGCGAACATATTCTTCCCAAGATTCTGTGGTGGGTGGAAATATCATCGCGTAAAGCATAATTCCACTCATCGTATCGAAAACTAATTCTGAATCTAAATCTTGCGAAACTTCATGCCTAGATTTCGCCCTTTTGATAACAATGTCAAAAGCTTCTCGGCGTGGTTGTAAGTACTTTTGACAATAAATCTGATCAAATTCTGAATTGCTGGATGCACTGCTAATAATCATGGAAACAGTTTGTCGTCCCAATGGATTTAGAGAAATTTGAGCAGCATTTAGTCAGCCACCTGAATTTGCCAAAATTTTGCTTGCCCATGATGTCGGTCATGTCATTTATGGCTGTGACACTGGTATGTATGATGAGCTAAAGATATTGCCTTTATTTTGGTGGACAAGTGAATGTACTTTTCAAAAATTCCGTGAAATGCGAAAAACTCCTGCTGTCGATGTGATGTACGACGATATGATTCAAGAGCATGGTGTGCTTTGGCTGTATGGCAATATTTTGAAAGTTCTACCACCACTTATCCCAGAATTAATTTCAATTTGGTCTAAAATTCGTAAACGTAATAAACGATTGCCTTTTTTTGAATTTCAGCCCTTACTTGATCGAACACTTCTCGATATCCGACAAGAGTTCGATCTGCTGCCACTCATTCATTAAATTTCAGAAGCTAAGCTTGCCTCAGACACAATATCAACTCCAGACTTAACAGCACCATTAAGATGGCGATCGCTATTAATATCTGTTTGTGGTTGGTGCATTTTTAAAATCATCGCAAGACTTTGCTTGAGCTTAGTTCTAGGAACAACCGCATCCACAAACCCATGATCGAGCAAATATTCGGATGATTGAAAACCTTCAGGAATTTTTTGCTTAAGGGTTTGCTCGATGACCCGTCGTCCCGTAAAACCGATCAAAGCTTTTGGCTCAGCTAAAATCAAATCCCCAAGCATCGCAAAACTTGCGGTTACGCCGCCCGTTGTGGGATTAGTCAAAATGGGAATATACAGCAAATTAGCCTGACGATGACGCTCAAGAGCCGCCGAAGTCTTTGCCATTTGCATTAAGCTCAAAATTCCTTCTTGCATCCGCGCCCCACCAGAAGCGCAAAAGATCAAAGCAGGATAACGCTTTGCTGTCGCAGTTTCCAGCATACGGGTAATCTTTTCGCCGACAACTGAACCCATACTGCCGCCCATAAAGCGGAAATCCATCACCGCAAGGGCTGCATCACAACCATCGATCTTGCCAGTGCCAGTGATCACCCCATCACTTAAGCCTGTTTTTTGGCGATATTCTTTGATGCGATCAATATAGGGCTTACGATCTTTAAATCCTAGCGGATCGCAGGAAGTTAAATCCGCATCCATCTCTTGCCATGTCCCCGCATCGATCAACTGAGCTATGCGCTCGTAGGCATTAACTTGATTGTGATGACCGCATTCGGGACAAACCATCAAATTGGTCTTTAAGTCCTTAACGTAGGTCAAAGCACCACAACTAGAACATTTGTGCCACAACCCATCAGGAATTTCGCGTTCTTGAGAGTCTTGATTGAGATTAGGACTTTTGCGGCGATATGCTTCACTTGCGCGCGAACGCGTTTCGGCAAACCAATCAAACAGTGACATAGCGGCTCACGGTTTACAGAACAAGCTTACAGTCATTAATAGCAATAACAACTGTAGCTAAAAATACGAGGATAACTCTGTCATCATACAGTGCTTTGCGCTCTCAGTAAAACAGAGGGGATGCCGAACATCTCCCTTCTGCTTTATTCTAAGGTGTCACTACTGCTAGGCTTTTGCTTAACCCGCTCGACTTGAGAGTATTTTTCAACGGCTTGAGTTAATTCAAACAATGATTGCTGTAAAGGTTTAATGGCAATTTGCAGATCCTCGTAGGTAGCATCTTCAGATTCGTAGAGATTTTTGAGGGTTTCCACATTTTTGAGTGGAGTCTCACGCATACTTTGACTAATTACGGTAGGACCATTGTCTCTAAGAATTTCTTCGACAGTACGAATGAGGTTAGAAGATTGGTTGCGCATATTGGCAAGCTCGCGACGAGCTTCATCTTCTTCGGAATAGACTTCAGCCTCCATCCGCATTCTCTCAATTTCACTAGGGCTTAAGCCACCAGTGTTAGTGATACTGATACTCTGCTCGACCCCAGTATCAATATCGCGGGCAGATACCTTAAGGATGCCATTAGCATCGATATCAAAGGAAACTTCAATCTGAGGAATTCCCCTTGGCGCAGGGCGAATACCTTCTAACTCAAACTTACCAAGGCTTTTATTATCTTTTGCCATGGCTCGTTCGCCTTGAAGGACGTGGATTTCTACCGCTGATTGGTTGTCAACGGCTGTAGAGAAAATCTGAGACTTACTTGTAGGGATGGTGGTATTGCGTTCTAGGTTCTTGGTAAATACGCCACCTTGTGTTTCCAACCCGATCGACAGGGGAATTACATCTAATAACAGTAAATCCTTGACTTCACCACCGAGAATGCCAGCTTGAACGGCGGCTCCGATCGCTACGGCTTCATCGGGATTAACGGATTGGTCTGGCTTTTTACCATCGAAAAATTTCGATATGGCTTCCTGTACTGAAGGAATGCGGGTGGAACCACCAACCAAAATAATGCGGTTGATTTCCTTAGGCAATAGCCCTGCATCTTTCAAAGCTTGGGCAGTAGGTTCGAGGGTGGCTTTGACAAGAGGCGCGGTAATTTCATCAAACTTAGAGCGGGTGAAATCTAGCTCAATTGTCTTGGGACCGCTAGCATCAGCGGCAATAAATGGCAAGCTGATTAAGGTGGAAGGGGCGCTAGAAAGTTCGATCTTGGCTTTTTCGGCGGCTTCCTTGAGTCGCTGTAAGGCGGTCTTATCGGCAGCTAAATCAATCCCTTCTTTTTGTTTGAAATCAGCCAATAGCCAGTCAACGATCGCTGCGTCAAAGTCATCACCCCCAAGGTGATTATTGCCAGAAGTTGCTTTGACTTCAAAAATACCATCGCCTAGTTGCAGTACGGACACATCAAACGTACCGCCACCAAGGTCAAATACTAAAACAATTTGATCTTGATCTTGTTTGTCTAAACCATAGGCAAGGGCGGCGGCGGTAGGCTCATTGACAATCCGCAATACTTCCATCCCCGAAATTGCCCCAGCATCTTTTGTTGCCTGACGCTGAGTATCGGTGAAGTATGCAGGAACGGTAATGACCGCCTGAGTCACTTCTTCGCCCAGATAGTTTTCTGCATCCTGCTTTAACTTTTGCAGGATCATTGCCGAAATTTCTTGAGGGGTATAGGTCTTTTCGCCAATTTGGACATCGACAGTTTCATCTTTACCTTTGACTGCCTTATAGGGAACCCGCCGACGCTCCTCTTCGGTCTCGCCCCAGCCGCGTCCAATGAAACGCTTAATACTATAGACCGTATTTACGGAGTTGGTAACAGATTGTCGCTTCGCTACCTGTCCTACAATGCGCTCGTTGCTATCTTTGACAAAGGCAACAATACTGGGAGTGGTGCGTCCACCCTCAGCACTGGAGATGACAACGGGTTTACCACCCTCTAAAACCGAAACACAACTGTTTGTCGTACCAAGGTCGATCCCAATTACTTTCGACATAATCGTCAGTTCCGTTACAAAGCTTTTTTAAAAGTCTAGCTTAATGAATTTCTGAATAATGTACCCTAAGAATGCCTTTCAAGATGCAATGGCGATCGCATCTTGAAATATTTAATCTAGTTAGCTTCACTAGATGCATTTTCGGAAGCATTATCTGCGGATGCTGGATTGCCATCACCGCCAATTTTGCCCGAAGAAACTTTGACAAGAGCATGACGCAAAACGCGATCGTCGCTGACTAAATATCCAGGACGTAACTCTTCAGTAATTAATCCCTCTTCGTAGTCAGGGGATGGCTCCTGCATGATAGCTTCGTGGAAATTGGGATCGAAATCTTGTCCGATACATTCCATTCTTGCCACACCAGTTTCCTTGAGGCACTTAAGCAATTGCTTATATACCGACTGGTAGCTTTTATGAATTGAGGCTTCACCGTCAGTTTTAGGTGAAATCTGCAATTGTGCCCTCTCGAAATCATCGACTACTGGCAAGATTTTCTTGAGAATTTTACCTGTAATCGTGCCTTCTTGCTCTTCTTTATCGCGCTCTGTGCGCTTACGAAAATTCTCGAAGTCAGCATATAGACGCAAGTACTGTTGCTTGCGATCGTCTAGTTGCTCTCTTAGAGATGTTGATTCGGCAATTAAGTTATTAATTTTTTCTAGCGTGGCTGCTGCCGCCGCATTTGCTTTGCTTGCTTCAGACTTTGTTTCGCTAGCTGCCGCAGAAGCAGGACTAACTTCTGTTTGAGATACTTCGGGACTTGAGTCTTGATTTAACTCTTCGGTTGCCAGTTGTTGCAGCCGTGACTCAAGAACCTCATCATCTTCATCAATGAGGTCATCAGAATTTAGTTGGTTTTCTTCTTCGATCATTACGGTGATACTCTTTTAGCGCTTTTTAGACTAGCAGTAAATTGCTAAGAGTTAAAATTTAAGTGTCAATTCTGACGTTTTTTGTCAGTCATTTCGATTTTACTCTTTATCTGAGTCCACGTATAGACCTTAATAATTTTCTCAGCCTAGCGTGTTACTTAAGATATTGTTTTTATTTTAGATTCCTAAACTTGTCGGAATGCGATCGCACTAACCGCGATCGCCATGCGGTTAATGTATGTAGCCCGTACTGTAAAGCAGCTTTTCCTAATGATGGTCAGCGCGAAGCGCTGACCATTATTATTTAAATCTCTGTCGTCCTTTCTGCAAAAAATTGCTGGCAAATTTCAAAGGGAAGGCAAGCAATTAAGCGTTGATTTGGTGGAATTACCACTGTCGGCTACATTGCCAGAAGCTAAGGAGCAAAAATATTTGCGGACGATCGGATCGAGGTTAACTGCATTAGTAAAATCAGCAGATTCAATACTGCCAATATTTTCAACGATCGCATTGCGAAAATTTGCACCGTTGAGATTTGCGCCAGCAAACTCGATCAAAACTAATTTTGCGGCTGTTAGATTGGCAGAGCTGAGATTGGCGTTGGAGAGATTGGTTAAATTTAGCTCAGCCGATCGCAAGTCAGCAGCAGATAGGTCAGCGCCTTCTAAAATTGCATCATTCAGGTTAGCCGCACTTAAATTGCTGTCGCTAAGATTTGCCTTAACGAGATTGGCTTTGCGGAGGTTTGTTAATACCAAATTAGCCCCTTTGAGGTTAGCCGAATTGAGATCGGCTTCACTCAAGTTAGTTTTCATTAGTTCCGCTTTTTGCAAATTAGCCGAGCCTAACTTAGCCTGAAATAAATTGACCCGCAACAAATTTGCCTGAGATAAATTCGCTTCAGTGAGGTTAGAAAAAGATAGGTTGGCATCAATGGCACTGGCGTTACTTAAATCCCCGCCTCGTAAATCGACCTTAACGATCTTTACGCCATTTAAATTTGCGTTTTTCAGAATAACTTGGCGAAGATCGACCCGTTCGAGGACTGAGCCACTGAGATTAATATTGCTAAAGTCTTGACCTTGTAAGCGATCGCTCTGTCCGCCGATCAACTGAATAGAGTGGAAATCTCGCTGACCTTCGGCATATTTCGCTTGTAATGTTGCTGCGGTAATGGGGGTTAATTTGGTGCTAGGTGAAGCGATCGGCGTTGGGGAATTGGTGGGCGTTGGGGAATTGGTAGGCGTTGGGGAATTGCTGATTGTGGGGGAACTGGTGGGTTTAAGGGAACTTAAGGGGGCATTGCTCGGTGCAGTTATCGCAATTGGTGGGGATGGACTTTTTTTGATGAACCACAGCCCCAAACCTGTCATCGCTAGCAAAGCCAAACCTACCCATAAAAACCTGCGAGATTGGGGCTTTTTTATATGGCTTGTTGATTGGTAATCTTGCCGATCTTTACTGCGGTCTTTATCTTTACTGCTGCGTTCTTTGTCGCGATCCTCGCTGCGACATCGACGGATGAGGCGATCGCATAGCTCGCGAGTTTCATCATCGGGAATATTGGCGATCGATTGAAAAACTGGCGATAATTCAGGTTCCTGAAAGTCATTTTGCCTAAAAATTAAATTTTTGTTATCTTCATGGAAGGTTTCCCAAAGATTGGGCTGACTGGCTAGGGCGCGAAGAGATAGTGAAATTACCTCAAAGGAAAATTCATCAAGGCGATCGCCGAAATCATGGAGCGATCGCGTTGGCGGCTGATAATTAGGATGCCCCACCTCAAGGGGTGGTGCGCCTCGCAAGGCAGGAACGTACATCCCGTCATAGTCCACTAGTTTGAGTTCCCCCCGCGCATCTACCATAATATTGCCATGCTGCAAATCCCCATGGGCGATGCCCACTTGTTGCAGATCCTTTTGTAATTGTTTTAATTGACGCTCTAGGCGCAGGAGTACTTGGGAGTCGTCAATATATTCACCGATGTAGCGATCTAGTTCCGAGCCATCGACCCAATCCATTTTCAGGATTGGATACCATTCGCCTTTCACCAGAATGCCTTGAGTGAGAAATTCAAAGTCAACTAAGTAAGGGATTTGGTGCTGGCTGAGATAGTCACCGATCAATCTGTAACGTTGCTGCACGTCCGATTGCGGAATGCGTGTGAAGCAACGCACTGCCCAAGCCCGATTCCCTTTGGTAAGCTTATAAACTGTGGCGAAGTTTCCCGACCAGAGCAATACTCTTCCCCGCGAATTTTTCGTAGTGCTGGCTTGTTTGAGTTCGGGATCGGCAAAACAAAGTTGGGGATTTTGCACCGCGATCGTAAAGTCAATATTTAACGGCCAAGTTTGAATTGTCATGACTCACAATTTTGAGGCATAGGAGCGGCGTAAGTTTCCTGAATCTGTAGACATAGCAAGGTGGTATCGTCATTGGCGATGTCACGCCGATCGCGCAGTTCGTTCACCCACTCGGCAAAGGAGGCTTGCGAATCGATCTCCTCTAATTTTACCCAAGGATCTTGATTTGCTTCTATTTGCTTCAAAATCCAGCAAGCGATCGCATCGGTGGTCAGATAAAAGCGATCGCCAATTTTCGCCTCTCCCTGTATTTGGGATATGTGCATATTTGCGGCTTGTCCGTGAGTACCAATTAATTTGGGACAATTACTAAATTCTTGACTATTTTGCAGCGGGAAGCTTTTATGCAAAAGGCGATCGCGTACGATAAATAAACAGGAATCACCCACGGCAAGGGATTTCCAGCTCAAGTTAGTAAAAACTTCTAAGCTCAAAAAAGTCGCAAAGGCTCCTGATCCTGCCTTGCGTTTAGCAAACCAAGATAAATTCTGATGGGCTAGCCATTGCTGCCAATTTGTTTGCAATGGCAATAGCCAATTAGCCGCACAGCCATAAATCTCCTGCCAAGGGCAAGGACGATCTACAAAAGCTGTAACCAATTCTTTTGCCCATTCCCTCGCAAAGGAAGATTCAGTCGCCCCATCGGATAATGCGATCGATACTCTGGCGTTACATTTCGCAAAATGCCAAATGTCTTCACATTCAGTAGGGTTATTGCCTGCTTTTTGGACAGAGAAACCCTGAATCAAATTGCAATGGACGTTATTTTCTAGATTGCTTTCTAGATCTTTTTCTAAATCCTTTTCTTTACTCGGAGATGGGTTACTTGGAGATCGTTTAAGGGATGAAGTGTATAAACTGCGATCGCCATATTTTTGAGCATTTACGGAAATATCTTTAAAGCCCAAACTTGCATACCCATATTGAGGATGTGCTCCCAAGAGAGGATTAGTGCGAAAAGATCTAAACACAATATCTAGACACAATATTATTTGCGATCAGCAACTTGATCGATAACTCGATCAACAACTCGATCAGTAAGTTCAAGGTCACACCTTAGCACATTAACCCAAAAGAAAAGGCATCATAGGCTCATATATAGCTATATTCACTTAAGTCAGGACATCAAACCCAATAGAGAGTTGCGGCGCGAAGCGCCGCAACTCTCTATTGGGTTTACTGACTATAGCTATAATTAAAATCCAGATTAAAAAGCTGTGGCGCACGCGCAGCGTGCGCCACAGCTTTTAGGGTGCTACTTAGGCGAGCGCTAAAGATGCTAACGGTTGTGGGATCGAAGCACTCGGAGCTGTAAATTCACCAGTCACCACAAACTCAAGTCTCAATTTCAGCCAGCGCATTGTATTTGGATCGGTGGTAATGATCGCCGCCGCAGGTTGGGGAATTTGCTTTTTAATACCCGCCATCTCAGGGGCTTCTAAAAAAGCAGGCTGCTCGATTAACCAAAAGTTAATTTCCTTATTGCGGGCTTCAAAATTGCGCCGACGTTCCGATAGTGTTTCACCCAAAGGTTTTCCTTCGTCTTCACACAAATACTTACGGCTAGCAGCCACGAAATAATATTGTTGGGACTCTGACATAAATTTTTTTCTTAACAAGGTAATAGCTTGTAAAGCCAGATCTATGTTAACGCTAATTTAACTTACAGAACTTTGCAATAGATTAAGCTGGGGCGTGAGTTCTAAAACGCTATTTAAAACTAGATCGGCTCCATTTTCCTTGAGTAAAGAGGCATAGCGATCGCGTAAATCTGGGGTGACATGGGGAGGAATGACCCCAACCGCAACATATTGATAACTAGGATCAAAGTCTCTCGCCTTCACTACCGTCAGCATATCTGCAACGGTGTCCCCCACATAAACAATAGTCTTGGCAATCCCCCCTTGCTTTTGTTCAATTTGCTTCGTGGCTAATAACAGCCCCGTTGGGTCAGGCTTACCCGCAGCATCTTCCATCGCGATCAATATGGGTAGATCGATTCCCAAGCGTTGCAATACATAACTTGCTGAAGCCCGCGTTGCGCCACTAAAAAAACCCCAGCCAATCCCTGCGATCGTTAACTCTTGAAAATATGCAGAAGTCGCAATCAGAGGTTCCGTGGCAATATAGCCATCAGACCAATCAGAATTCAGCCCCCGATAACGACTCTGGAAAAAGTTCACGATCGCTTCATAGGCGATCGGGATTTCCTTCCCTAAGCGATGCAAATATCTCGCGATCATTTCCTGTGAAGCTTCCCAGTCATTATTCCAAAGCCCCTCAGCCTTTAAATCATCGATTTCTTCAGGGGTAGGACGATAATCTGAATTTGTCAAAGTTTTAACAAAATGCTCGACCGTATCCGCTAAAGCTCGACGATACGAGCCAGAGACATCGCGTATTACGCCATCAATATCAAACACAAAAATACTTTTATTTGATAGTTTTAAATCAACTTTAGATGTTTCAATCATGTTATAGTGCAAGATCGCTACTTTAATATGTAATTTAAATTTTCTTGGAGGTAGGTAGCATTGTCACAGTTTATTCTAAAAATCTTATGGTTAGAGAATAATGTAGCCCTTGCCGTCGATCAAGTCGTTGGCAAAGGTTTCAGCCCTCTCACCAAGTATTTCTTCTGGCCCCGTGATGATGCTTGGGATCAACTTAAATCAGAAATGGAAAGTAAGCCTTGGATTGCCGATCAAGATCGGATCGAGATTTTAAATAAGGCAACTGAAGTAATTAATTACTGGCAGCAAGAAGGCAAAAATCGCCCCATGACAGAGGCTCAAGGTAAATTCCCTGATGTCATATTTACTGGTAGTAACTAGTAATTATCCCAAAATCAAAAAAACAAAGGCGATGATATTCATCGCCTTTGTTTTTTTATGTCAATAGATATTTCACATATCCATTAATTTTATTTGTCAAGTTCGGGCATCGAAAGAACTGCTTCAGTCTCACGGTCAATCCCTCTTTCAAAGCCAGCAACAGCGGCGCGGGCGCGACCAGCGTGCCATAGGTGTCCAACTAAGAACATAAAGGATAAAACGAAGTGAGAAGTAGACAACCAAGAACGAGGAGAAACGAAGTTTACTGCATTGATTTCAGTGATAACACCACCTACTGAGTTCAAAGAACCCAAAGGAGCGTGAGTCATGTACTCAGCAGCACGACGCACTTGCCAAGGCTGAACGTCATTCTTGAGTTTGTCGATATCTAGACCATTAGGACCACGCAATGGCTCCAACCAAGGACCACGGAAATCCCAGAAACGCATGGTTTCACCACCAAAGATGATTTCGCCCGAAGGAGAGCGCATCAAGTACTTACCTAGCCCTGTAGGACCTTGAGAAGTTGCAATATTTGCACCCAACTTTTGGTCGCGGACGAGATAGGTGAAAGCTTGAGACTGAGAAGCTTCAGCGCCAGTAGGACCGAAGAACTCACTAGGATAAACAGTATTGTTAAACCATACGAAGCAAGTAGCAATAAATGCCATCAAGCTCAATGCACCAAGGCTGTAAGAAAGATATGCTTCACCAGACCAAACCAGCGCACGTCTTGCCCAGCCGAAAGGCTTAGTGAGAATATGCCAGATACCGCCACTGATGCAAATCAAGCCGATCCAAATATGTCCGCCAACTACGTCTTCAAGGTTGTTAACGCCAACGATATTTCCTTCTCCACCAAAGGGCGAATTAAGCAAATAGCCGAAGATAACCACAGGGTTGATCGTTGGGTTGGTAATAACACGAACATCGCCACCACCAGGAGCCCATGTGTCGTATAGTCCACCAAAGAACATCGCCTTGAATACGAGCAATAAAGCACCGCAGCCCAATAGGATCAGGTGATACCCGATAATATTGGTCATTTGGTTTTTGTCTTTCCAGTCGTAACCAAAGAAGGAAGAATAGTTTTCTAAAACTTCAGGGCCGCGTAGGGCATGGTAGATACCACCGAAACCAAGCACAGCAGAAGAGATAAGGTGTAAAACACCAACTACAAAGTAGGGAAAAACATCAACTACTTCACCGCCAGCGCCAACGCCCCAGCCTTGGGTCGCAAGGTGAGGTAGAAGGATAAAGCCTTGCTCGTACATTGGCTTTTCAGGAACAAAGTGGGCGACTTCAAACAAGGTCATTGCGCCAGCCCAGAATACAATCAAACCAGCATGAGCTACGTGAGCGCCCAGCAGTTTGCCAGAAAGGTTAATGAGTCGTGCGTTGCCAGACCACCAAGCAAAACCTGATGTATCTTGTGTACGCCCGCCCACTCCTAGCGAGTTTAAGTTAATGGTCGTCGTCACGAGAGGTTATCTCCAGAAAACTTTTTATAGGGTTAAAGTGAAAAAATGCGAATGGTGCAAATAATTTTTTAGCTATCAGAAATCAGCTTTGTAGCTGCTAACGTCTAGAGGTTTGATGAGAATCATCATAATCTAAAAACTAGCCCAACTGCGTTGATATCCGATAGCTAAGTTGTTACTAAAAGATTTTGTACAGATTCAGAAAATGTACAAAATCTTTTAAGTTAAGAAGTTTACAATGCGTTACCGCGAGGCAATACTTCTTCAGGGAAGATGAATCTTTCAGCAGGTTGGTCTTGAGGAGCCATCCATGCACGGATACCTTCGTTCAAGAGTAGGTTCTTGGTGTAGAAGGTTTCAAATTCAGGATCTTCTGCGGCGCGGACTTCTTGAGATACAAAGTCATAAGCACGCAGGTTCAATGCTAGACCGACGATACCGACGCTGCTGAACCATAGTCCAGTTACGGGTACGAATAGCATAAAGAAGTGCAACCAACGCTTGTTGGAGAAAGCAATACCGAAAATTTGGCTCCAGAAGCGGTTAGCGGTAACCATGGAGTAGGTTTCTTCAGCTTGGGTTGGGTTGAAAGCCTTGAAGGTGTTGGAGCTTGAACCGTCGCCATCTTCAAACAAGGTGTTTTCAACGGTTGCACCGTGAATTGCACAGAGCAATGCGCCACCGAGGATACCTGCTACGCCCATCATGTGGAAGGGGTTTAGTGTCCAGTTGTGAAAACCTTGAAGGAATAGGATGAAGCGGAAAATACCAGCTACGCCAAAGGTAGGCCCGAAGAACCAACCAGATTGACCCAAGGGGTACATCAAGAATACGGATACGAATACGGCGATAGGACCTGAGAAAGCGATCGCATTATAAGGACGGATACCGACTAGACGGGCAATTTCAAATTGACGAAGCATGAAGCCAATCAATGCAAATGCGCCGTGAAGTGCGAGGAATGTCCACAAACCGCCAATTTGACACCAGCGGGTGAAATCGCCCTGTGCTTCAGGTCCCCAGAGCAAGAGCAGGGAGTGACCAACGCTCAATGCTGGAGAAGATACCGCTACGGTCAAGATGTTGCATCCTTCGAGGAAGCTAGAAGCTAGACCATGGGTATACCAAGAAGATACAAAGGTGATACCTGTAAACCAGCCACCAATAGATAAAAATGCGGTGGGGAATAGCAACAAGCCACTCCAACCAATAAATACAAATCTGTCGCGCTTTAGCCAGTCGTCGACGATGTCAAACCATCCTCTTTCGACTTCTTGCGACCTGCCCATTGCAATGGTCATAATCTTAAATCCTGCTTTAACTACGAGTATTTATATGGATTTCAAATCAGCTTAACACATCTTTACGTTTGCCTTATTGCAAAATACTTAAAACATTCAAAGCTTTACTGAGTAAACTTTTGAGTCGTATTTATAAGGTATATACATTCGATAACAAACCTTAAAAAAGTGTTAAGGAGCCTATTGCCTACATCTAAAGGAGTAGGAGTTAGTAAATTAGTATATTTAATTAACAATATAGCAGCACTAAATCCAGTCATTCTCAAAATGCTTTGAGGAGACAAGATTGATCTCAGTAGCTGGGCAAATTAAAACCCAAAATCAAAGGCTGTAGCGCACGCGCAGCTTGCGCTACAGCCTTTGGGTTTTTATATTTAATTGCGCCTAGCTACTTCGATCTTCATATTAATAGTCTAAGTATTTGTACTTATAGGCATTAGCAAAAGATTTTTCATGCTTCTCCTCAAAATAGGCGATCGCGATCGCATCTTTATCTTAAAAAGCAGTGCAATATTATTGAAACAGCAATTTGCAGCCACAGGTAATAGTCATGACTAGACAAGTTGAACTTAACCAGCCAGAACTTGATCATGATCTGGTCGCTGAGCTGCCACAAGATGCAGCTCCCCCACCCAAGCCCAAAAAAGCTAGGCGATGGATTTTGCGTTCGATCATTTATAGCTCGATGGGTTTTGGGCTAATTGCTTTGGTATTACCCTCTTTTAGTGGCTGTGGCAATAAGGCTAAGAGTTCTGAGGGCAGAACTTATGTAGGTAGTATGAATAGAGCGCAACAGGCATTTTGGACTGAAAAACAAGCCTTTGGGCGATCGCTTCCTGCTTTAGAACTGGGAATGCAAGAAGAAACTGTTAACTTTAAATTTGAGATACAAAGTTTTGATCTTGTTACTTATCAATACGGAGTTCCTAAAAATGACAAGGTAAAAAGTTTTGTCGGAGCAGTATTTGTGGTACCTGAAAAATCTCAAACATATCAAGGCTCCAATCAAAAGCTAAATCAAACATCAGCATCACAACCAAGGGCAGAAAAAGAGCTAACTACGGTCACTATTCTTTGTGAATCTCCCCAAACTGGTGTACAGCAAAAGCTACCCAATCCATTTCTCCAAAATGGGACTCCAACCTGTGCTGAGGGAACTGTAGCGCTAAATTAGCTGTCTCGCTAAACTAACTTAACCAAGAGGTTGACCGATGGATAATATTGATGACTTGGTAATTGATGACTTCGTAATTGATGACTTGGTAATTGATGACTATGTAAATTATCGCTATCGTAATTTTCAGAATCAATCGTTTCAGCATGAATTTCGTCAAGGCGAAAAAAAGAGAGCTTACTTTACAGGCTCAAGATTGAAAAGTTGTGATTTTCGGGGAGCAAATCTAGCGGGTGCTGATTTCTCGGAAACAGCGATCAGTCGAGATAAGCAGAATTTCCAAAAGCAGATCATGCAAATGTCACTGCATATCATTTTGGGCATTCCCCTTGGATTAGTTGCGTGGGCTTTTGGGCAACTTATTGTAGTTGGGTGTGGCACTGAAGTCGCAGATCCCTATGGGTGGATGACAAATCCTTTTGTTTGGATATTTACCTTTGCGACGGCTGCCGCAATATCTCGAAGAAAGATCTTCTATATATACATGGGGCTAATTGGCTTAATGGTGATCGCGACCATTAACTCTACTGCTTTGCCGCTAGTCGCCCCAGTCGTGATGTTTGCCGCGTTTGTGATTTCTCTGTTTGGGCTATATCTGGGCTATCAAAAAGGGGCGATCGCAGTGGGGATGGTATGGATGGCGGTGGGAGTTTCGTCTGCAATTTCGGCTGGCTATAGCTGGCTCGAACATCACGAAATTCACTATGCAATCTTATTTGCCGTACTTGCACTTTTGCCTGCTGTTATGGCAACCAAGGCTTTTAATCTCCATTTTACAAAAGTCAAAATGGCGGCAATGACTTCTTTTCGTGGCGCAAATTTAGAAAATGCGCGATTTGTAAATGCAAATTTAGAAAATTGTGATTTTTTAGATGCAAATCTGCAAGGTGTGGATTGGTATGGTGCAACTTTTAAAAATTGCAAGTTTCCTAAAGGTTTTTCAGATGGAAATGAGGCGATCGCTAAAGATCCTGAAATCAATCCAGAGATCGAAAAAATGACTGTAAATACTTAACCATGCGCTGAATTAGTGATTGGAATGATGGAAATACCTGATGTTATCAAAGGAATACTAATCCTAATCTTTATATTCATACCGATTGAAAAAGTATTGTCAGTTCATCACCAAAAACTATTTCGTGAAGGTTGGTTTACCGATCTTTGTTATTATTTTTCTGGTTATTTTATTGGTCATGGCACAACAAAATTATTAATTGTATTTGTATTGATGAGCCAAGGAGCAATACCGATATTATCTCGATTTGTCGGTCAACAGCCCCTTGTTTTGCAAGTAACTGCCGCAATATTCATTGGCGATTTGTCCTTTTATTTTGTACATCGGCTATTGCATACTGTGCCTTGGTTATGGCGATTTCACGCCATCCATCATAGCTCGACGAATATGGATTGGTTAGCAACGGTACGTGTGCATCCTTTTGAGCAGATTTTAACAAAATCTTGCCAAATGATTCCTCTCTATTGGTTAGGATTTTCGACTGAAGCTTTGGCAATTTATGCAGTTTTTTCCAGTGCGATCGCCTTTTTTATTCATACGAATATTGGCATTAAATTTCCAATTTTAAAATGGATTATTGCTACGCCAGAGTTTCATCATTGGCATCACGATCGCTATCCCCAATTAAAGACTCAAAATTTGGCAGTACAGTTACCAATCATCGATTATATATTTGGCACTTGGTATATGCCCGATCAAAATTTGCCAAAGCAATATGGAACGGAACTGAATATTAAAACTAATTATTTCAAGCATTTAATTTATCCATTTACTCCCTTTCTACCTAAAGAGGAAACTCATGGCTCCAGCAGATCGCATATCGATCCATAAATCGATCGACAGCTTTAAGGGATTTATATCTCAGCCTAGATACTTAGTTCCTCTAGCTTTAATGGGTGCAGTATTCTTAGCAGGCGCGGGAACCTTGAGCATCCTTGCCTATCAGCAGCACATGAGCTTGCCCGTTTACCTGCTAAGTTTTAGTACGCCTCAAATTTCCGTAGCAGAGTTAGCCAGTGGAAATCTAAAATCTGTAATATTGATCGATGTGCGATCGCCTGAAGAATACCAAGAGGATCGGATTGGCAATAGCGAGTTAGTGCCATCGGTAGATATTGAGTCAGGTTCAGGGATTCTGCAACTGAAGGCGATCTTGCAGATTTATGAAAAAACTCATCAAGAAAAGCCGACGGTGATTTTGTACTGTACTTCAGGAATGCGATCGATTAAGGCGAACAAACAACTTCGCGATCGCGGCTATCAAGCATTAACGCTGACGGGTGGTATTACGGCATGGCGCAAGCAATTTGGGCGATCGCAGGATTTGTCAGTTTTAGCTACAAAATAAAAAAGCGCCAGCTTTGGCGCTTTTGAAATTTTTTTCTTTTTAAGTCGGGATGATAGGATTCGAACCTACGGCATCCTGCTCCCAAAGCAGGCGCGCTACCAAGCTGCGCTACATCCCGTTCCGAATAACCATGATACTACATGGTGGGCTAAATTTACAAAATAATTTTTTGAGATTGCAATTTTATAGCTACAGTCACTTGAATTAGGACAAATCAAACCCCAAGAATTGACTGGTGGTGCTTTGCACCGCCAGTCAATTCTTGGGGTTTATGTCCTAGTACAGGCGACAGCTATATCAATTATTGCTGCCGTCAACTGTACTAAAACCCCAAAGAGGAGTGGCGGCGCTTTGCGCCGCCACTCTTCTTTGGGGTTTGGTTAAGGGACTGTAGCTATAAAAAAGAACAAAGAGGGGGCGTAAAGCGCCCCCTCTTTGTTTCTTTGATATCTAGCTAGCAGAGCCAAGACCAACGTAAGAACCATAGAAGAATAGACCGACAACAACTAGTACGCCAGTACCAGCAACAGTTGCCACTAACCAAAGTGGAATACGTCCATTTTGAAGCATGAATTAAACCTCCAGATAAAAATAGTTTTTATGAAATGAATTGCAAATTGAATGGAGAAATTAGAGATTATTCAAGAACTTGAGATTCCTTTAAGCGGGCTCTACAGGAAATTAGTTGAAGAAATAGCTGGAAAAAAGTAAAACAGTTACGAAAATTAGCAATAGTCCCAAGAAGAGAGAAGTACGATTCAACTCTACAGGTTGGCTGTTAGGATTTTTAGGAGCCATAGTTAAGTAGTCTTATTTTTGGGGTTTGTTTCTGGATGATATCGGAAAAAGAAATATTAGCGGCTAATGAACTGCATTGCTGCGATCGCACCGATAAAAAATACGGTAGGAACGCCCAAACCGTGGACTGCTAGCCAACGGAAGGTGAATACAGGATATTGAACGGGTTGGTTGTTGTTGCTTGCCATAGTTATTAATTAGTAAATACGTTGATGGGGCGGGTTAATTTGACGAATTTGACAGAATTACCGTTAATTTAGAGCTTTAGTTAATAGCGGGAAAACTAACGAATAAAGACTAATCAATAAGGGTTATTTGCCCAACTGGATATCTTTAGCGGGATTATAGCGATCGGTGACAAGAGGAGCGGTCTGACGATCTTGACCGTAGTACTCATTGGGGCGTGGGGTTCCAAATACGTCATAAGCTAAGCCTGTGCTTACAAATAGCCAACCTGCCAAAAACAGTGCAGGGATTGTAAGGCTATGGATTAGCCAATAACGAACGCTAGTAATAATGTCGGAAAATGGGCGTTCTCCAGTAGTACCTGCCATAACAGTCCTCTAAATGTGTGATGTTTAAAATCTTTATCTTAAATAATAATTTACTATTGTACCTACTTGCCATCCATCCCACTCTGCTAGTTAGGAAAATTGATTTTAAGGAAAGCCTACCTGTAATGGACTTTCCTCAAAATCAATTTTTATTTTTGGTAAGTAGCTAGGCGCAATTAAATATAAAACCCCAAAAACCTGTAGCACAAGCTGCGCGTACGCTACAGGTTTTGATTCTGGGTTTTAATTATGCCCAGCTATTTAGTACTAGATCGGTAAGGATGGATGGCGCGGAGAGCTGCCCATCCTTACCTTTTATCCCAATTCCCAAAATGGCAACGCCATTTTGGGAATCTCAAAACCTTACTGGGTTTGTTGTTTGATTCACTAAAGTGTTGACTCACTCCAGTGAATTGGTATTAATGGATAGCAGGTTTCCAAAATTCTCGCGCTCTTAATTTTTAATTTCATAGAATTTTAATGAAAATCCGTAAAATCAATAATAACGAGCGATTGGAAATTCTCAAGGGGGATTTATACGCCTACTCTCGTTGGACGAATCAAGATCTCCCCCGATCGCACTTGACGGCTATTAATCCAGAAGAGGTATTGGTGGCAGAAATCGATGGCAAGATTGCCGCTGCTTTGCAATGTTTCAGTTTTCAACAGTCGATCAGGGGTGGGCTTAAAGCGATGGGGGGCATCGGTGGCGTATGGACCTATCCTGAATATCGCAATCAAGGCTGTGTCAAAGCTTTGATGAAAAGTGCTTTTTTAGAGATGCGGATGCAAGGAATTTGCGTGAGTATGCTAGCTCCGTTTAAGGAGAGTTTCTACGCTTCCCTAGGCTATGCGATCGCTAATCCCACCCACGAAATCACGATTCCTATTGCTTCTTTAGCCCATTATTTAAAATCATCTAATTCTGCCCACTTGACCTGTGAGCGCATTCCTGCGACTGAAGTCAAGGATATTTTATCTAACTTCCTCTACGAAAACCTGCGATCGCCATTGCTTTTGCCCCATAGTCACGGGGTTGCGATTACGAATTTTACCTACGATCAATGGTGGCACTTACATCGACAAAAACTTTGTGTGTTGGTAAAACGCGATAGCCAGCCTGTTGCTATGGCAATTTATGCCATTGATAGCGGTGAAAACTTGCCGATCGCCGATCGCCAGATCGAGATTTCATCAATATTTTGGACGGATTTCGCATCCCGCGATCGGCTGTTCCATTTCTTTGCTAGCCATCGCGATCAAATTCATCAAGTGAAAATACCCTTGCCGCTAAATACCAATATTCATAGTTGGCTTTGCGACGCTGGCAGACTCGAAGCTGCGATAACTTCCCCTTGGATGGTCAGAGTGGTCGATATCGTGGGTGCTTTACATGGTTTGCCGATCGCCTGCGAGCCATTTACCTTTGCCATTAGCGATCCCCATTGCCATTGGAATGATGGCGTATTTGGGGTACATTGCGATCGCGGTAGCCTATCTGTAAAACGCTATGGTAACGGTGAAGTTTGGGATTTAGCGATCGATTTTTGCGCCACAATTGCGGGTATCTCAGCTTTGATCTATGGCACGCAGTCGATCGCCGAATCGATCCATAAACAATGGATTACGGAAATCTCCGCCAAAACCAGAGAACGACTAGAAAAATGCTTTACACCATGTCTGATTTATAATCCTTTTAAGTTCTAATTAAGTTCTAAACAATTCTCAAGTAAGTAGCTAGGCATAAGTAAACTTAAAACCGAGAAGAGCATACCGCCCGCGCAGCGGGCGGTATGCTCTCTGGTTTTGTTTTTTAATTATGCCGAACTACTTAGAAACCTATAGCTTTCGCTAGTCTTGTGCGGACATAATACCAATTCCCAAAATAGCAACGCCATTTTGGGGGTCTCAAAACCTTACTGGGTTTGGTTTTTAATTCCCAAAAGTGTAGCCACACCTTTGGGAATTGGTATAAAAGCAGAAGACGAGTGACGACGCGAAGCGTCTTACAAGTGCTAGCTATACTTAGAAAATATCTGCTTGGGCAAAATCTAACAGCATGAAAGAAAAACTCACTCGCAGTCAAGAACGAGTGCTCCACCTCCTCCAACACCACGAACGCGCTATATCAGCGCAGGATATTCACTCGGAATTACGCAATAGTGAAAAAAGTGTGGGTCTGGCAACGGTCTATCGTTCGCTCGACACTTTAAAAATGCAAGGGCTGATCAAAGCATTGACCCTACCCAATGGTGAAACCGTTTATAGCGTCACACCCACAGACAGACACCATCTCAATTGCCTAAATTGCGGTAAATCCTTGCCCATTGATAGCTGCCCCATTCACGATCTCGGTAATCAACTAGCCAAAAAGCATACTTTTCAAATTTACTATCACACCCTTGAATTTTTTGGATTGTGCATTCAATGCCAAGAGCCCAAGCAAAAGACAGCAGCTAATCTATAAAACATATCTAGAAACTTATGTCTAGCGTACTCGTTCCCCTATTTGCAGGCTTTGAAGAAATAGAAGCAGTCACCATTATTGATGTGTTGCGTCGCGCCAATATAGAGGTTATTACGGTGAGCTTAGACCAATTAACGGTAATTGGAGCCCATGCGATCGCCATAATTGCGGATACAACTCTCGATAAAGTCGAGCCGAGTAAATTTGATGCGATCGTCCTTGCTGGTGGGGCTGGTACTTTCCGCTTACGAGAGGATCCACGCATCGCCGCCATCCTCAAGGCTCAAGCAAAGGTAAATAAGCTCGTGGCGGCTATCTGTGCTGCTCCTACGGTTCTGTCCGATGCAGGACTCTTAAAGGGTAAACGCGCTACATCCTTTCCCGCAGTCCAAGAGCAATTAGAAGTTGGCGAATATTTAACAGATGCTGTCGTTGTAGATGGCAATGTGATCACCAGTCGTGGGGCTGGAACGGCTATGGTCTTTGCTCTCAAATTAGTTGAAGTTTTGCGAGGTGAAGCGATCGCTAACAAGCTGGCTAAAGATATGCTGGTTTAATTCTGGCTTGGGCGATAGAATTTACCTCTCTTTTGGCTAATTGTTGGCTAATTGTTAATTAATTGATTAGGTGAAGGCAATTAATCCATAGTATAGAAAAAATCCAATTATAGGAAGAAAAGCTAATAATCCTAAAAGAGGTGATTTAGCCAGCCTTGCTGGGGTAGTAAAAAAAGGTGCAATTGCGAGGAGGAACAAGGAAATAAGCCAAAGGTATAAATTGACAAAGGGAAGAATGAAGACGAGAGTTAGCCACCATAAAGAAATCCCAGCACAACGAAAAGTTGCCCAAATCTGGAAAATGGGGATGGGAACCCATACCAACCAAATGTAAGGAATTTTTAGCTTATAGCCAATTTGCATCATACAAATGCAGAAAAAAACATGACTAATAATTCCGAAAATCCCTCCAAAAAAAGCAATATTGTTATAAATAGTTTTTTCTTTGGGGGATAGGGAATTATAGTTTAGAAATTTTTCTGGTTTTAAGATCATGTCTTTCGCAATTTGAAAGCCATCTCTTGTATCGCTTTTAACGACTGATGATGCAGCGATCGCGCCGTTGTGGTATATCGTGCCAGAAGCAGATAAACTTGGCTCAGCTATAAAATGTTGTAGACCCACAACAGCCAACAAAGCAATGAAAGATAGGACAATTCTGCGCCAAGCCATACTAAGTTGAAGAGTTAAGTATTTAGATCGGTTCACTATTTACACTCCTAAAGCATTTGTGAGGATAGGGCATATCTTGATAACTGGAATTTAGGGTAATTTACCTATGTAATCGCGAATAACAGGGGTAAAAATCTTGACTACCTGTTGATAAACTTCTCTTTTAAATCTAACAATCGACTCTAAGGTTTGTTCGATCGCCATAAATTGGACGACCCGAAACTCGCGATCGTGAACATCTAGCTGACATTCAGAAGCGGGATGATCCCAATAGAAGGCAAACCAACGTTGCCTTTGACCACAATAGTTTGCCCATTTACCAGATAATTTTAGGGTTGGGGGAAAGTCATAATACAACCATTCGGGATGCACGTAGGCTAATACGGCATTGTTAATACCCACTTCTTCGTAAAGTTCTCGCAAAGCTGCCACTTGAGGATCTTCACCATCATCAATTCCTCCTTGGGGAAATTGCCATGAATCGGGTACACCTAAACGCTCGCCGACTAGCACCTCACCTTTACGGTTAAAAACAATAATCCCCACATTTGGGCGATAGGACTTCTCTGGTGTCATAGTTTTTTATTTAAACAAAGCAAAAGCATAACACCGCCGCTAATTATCATCAAAAAGAGAAATCCCTTCGCTCAGCGAGGGGATTTCTCTAAGGTCGCTGATGACAGCTAAGTAGACAGGTGCAATTAAATATAAAATCCCAAAAGCTGTAGCGCACGCGCAGCGATCGCTACAGCTTCGGTCGCGCCATCATCGCTTTTCTTTAAACCGATCTTTAAACCAAGGCTCTTTCTAATTGAGCGACAGGTTCGGAGATTTTGGGATTGATAGGTGAGCTCTTAGGCGTTTGCAAGCCGACCATTTCCGCATTACTAGCTCCAGGAGGAACCATGGGATAACAGTTTTCATCGCGCTTAACTCGAAAGTCAGCAAATACGGGACCATCATAGGCAAGGATCTCCGCAACTGCCGATTGTAAATCGCTAGGTTCAATTACCTTTACGCCTCTGATACCAAAGGCTTCGGCAAGTTTTACAAAGTCTGGCATACCGACTTCCATGTTGGAAGAGGAATAGCGCTCGTCATAAAAGCTCTCTTGCCACTGGCGTACCATGCCTTGCCAACCGTTGTTGACGACGATCACTTTGACCTTGATGCCGTACTGCGCCAAAGTTCCCAGCTCCTGAATGTTCATCTGAATGCTGGCATCACCACTAATACAGATGACTTGTTCTTCGGGGAGAGCCACCTTTGCCCCCATGGCCGCAGGCATTCCATAGCCCATCGTGCCAAGCCCTGCACTGGAGATCCACTTGCGAGGAGCGGTTTTAATCAGTTGAGCTGCCCACATTTGATGCTGTCCGACATCGGTTGTAAAACAAGCATTGGGAGCTTGTCTGCCAAATTCATAGATAACTTGCTGGGGCGATAGCACATTGTCATAGGTGGGGACTTCAAGGGGATAGTCCTCTTTCCACTGATCGATTTGGATAAACCAATCTTTGGTTTGTATATTTTCTTCGTAACTAGTGGCTTCAAGCATGGCTTGGAGTACTTCCTTTACGTCGCCGACGATGGGCACATCGGGTTTGCGATTTTTGCCAACTTCCGCAGGATCGATGTCAATGTGAATGACTTTAGCGTCGGGGGCAAATTTATCTAAGCGTCCCGTAACGCGATCGTCAAATCTCGCCCCGATCGCGATCAGCAAATCGCATCCCTGAACCGCAAAGTTGGCATAGGCAGTACCATGCATCCCCAACATCCCGACAGAAAGGTAATTGTTTTCATCGTAAGCCCCCTTACCCATGAGGGTTGTGGTTACGGGTAATTGGAAACGCTTTGCTAATTCGGCAATCTCGGCATGGGCATCGGCAAGCACCGCACCACCACCCGCGTAGAGTAAGGGTCGCTTAGACTCGCGAATTAAGGCGATCGCCGCCGCAATCTGATGCAAATGTCCTTTCACCTTGGGCTGATAGCCAGGAAGATCGATCTGCACATCAGGATTGTAATCAAACTCCTGTTGAGCAATATCCTTAGGAATATCAACTAATACTGGTCCTGGGCGACCAGTCCCTGCGATATAAAAAGCTTCAGCAACGATCCGCGCGATGTCTTCAGGCTTACGAATCACATAGGAATGCTTGACGATGGGTAAAGTAATCCCCCAAATATCGGTTTCTTGGAAGGCATCAGTACCAATTGCGTAGGAAGGGACTTGTCCTGTGATCACCACTAGAGGAATCGAATCCATTTGGGCTGTGGCGATGCCAGTGACGAGATTAGTGGCTCCAGGACCAGAAGTGGCCGCACATACTCCCACCTGCCCAGTTGCGCGAGCATAGCCATCGGCAGCATGGACAGCGCCCTGCTCATGGCGGACAAGGTAATGCTTGATCTCGCCCCTTGCCTCGGCTTGATAGATTTCGTCGTACACTGGCAGTATTGCTCCACCAGGATAACCAAAAATATGTTTCACTCCTTGCCTTCTCACACTATCGATGAGAGCAAATGCACCCGTTGTACGCAAAGTAGCCTCCTCTAGACTCCTAACTTTAATAACTCTAAAATTTTCGCGTTCCAAGCCAAATCCTTGATCCAGACCTGCTGAAGCATTTCCAGATACTTTTCGCTCCCTACTACGAATAAGTAGTTTATAGCAAGTACCTTAAGTTGATATTTTGTAGCAATTGTATCGATAATAACATAGACAAGCTGACACAAAGCTGCTATGTGTGATGTCTCAATCAGTTCTAGCAAGTCTTAGCCAGTCCGTATCATGGCTGCACAATATTAATAAACATGTAATATTTGCCCCACTAAAGAGATCTTTAGGTTACAGAATACCGACAAGTGGCATTTGAAAATATAATGACTTCGTGTCCTTCTGTCATATACCGTCCATATAACTTCCCATGAGTGCAAATTCAGAAAAAGATATTCCTGTCAATATCTACCGCCCAGCCAATCCCTTTACAGCAAAATGTATTTCCAATGATGTACTGGTAAGACCAGGAGCCGTTGGTGATACACGTCATGTAAAGATTGATATCTCTGGCGGCGATCTTCGTTACTTAGAAGGTCAAAGTATTGGTGTCATTCCTCCAGGTGAAGACAAAAACGGTAAGCCCAATAAACTCCGTCTCTACTCGATCGCCTCAACTCGTCTCGGTGACGATCTTGATGGTAAGACCCTATCCTTAAGCGTCAAGCGTTTAGAGTATCAAAATGAAGCAGGTGAGACCATCAAAGGAGTCTGCTCTAACTTTTTGACCGATCTTAAGCCAGGTGAAGAAGTGAAGCTAACGGGACCAGTTGGGAAGGAGATGCTGTTACCCGATGATCCCAATGCCACAATCATCATGATTGCTACAGGTACAGGTATTGCCCCATTTCGGGCTTTCCTATGGCGCATGTTTAAAGAACAGCATCCCGATTACCAGTTCAAGGGTTTAGCTTGGCTCTTTTTTGGCGTACCTACCGATACGACAGTTTTGTATAAGCCCGATCTAGAGTGGATGGCTTATAAACATAAACGTCATTTCCGCTACGATGTGGCGATTAGCCGCGAACAAAAAAATGCTAACGGTGAAAAGATGTACATCCAAAACCGCATGGCTGAATATGCTGATGAGTTATGGGAGCTACTCCAAAAGCCCACAACCCACACCTATATGTGTGGTCTCCGTGGTATGGAAGATGGCATTTCTGAGTTCATGACTAAGACCGCAGCCAAGAGCGATGTTGTTTGGAAAGATTTTGAAAAGCAACTCAAAAAAGACGGTCGTTGGCATGTTGAAACTTACTAAGTAGCTAAGCATAGCTAAACTTAAAACCTAGAAGAGCGTACCGCCCGCGTAGCGGGCGGTACGCTCTCTGGTTTTGGGAATTGGTGTAAAACCTTACTGGGCTTGTTTTTTAATTCATTGAAGTGTTGTCTCATTTCGGTAAATTAGTATATTTTGGGAATTTGGGCTTACTGATAATTTCTTAACCACAAAAATGGAACTGTTCTGGCTACTCGTAGGGATTGGGATTGGTGCGATCGCCACTAGTGCTTGCTGGGTAAGCTGGAATTATGCCAAACAAAGACATAAACGTAAATTTCGGAAGCGATCGCACAATGGTGTTAAAAACAGATCGATCCATAGCCTGAAATCTTGGGCGGAGAACTTACATCAAAATAGCCGTCTTGAGCGGGAGCCCTCAGAGAGCATTGCCCCCGATGACGATGAAGTTGAAAGCCTATTGGCAAAAATTGTGGAAGTCGCTCCCATTGGCTATATCCAAGTCGATCAAGACAATCGCTTAGCAATATGCAATGAAAGAGCCGCCACGATGATGGGTATTGCCAATCACCATCATGGCTTACTTCGCAAACCATTTTTATTACAACTAATCCGATCCTACGAACTCGATCATTTGGTCGAGAAAACGCGATCGCTAAACCACAGTGCTCAAGTTGATTGGGTATTTCATCCAGCGATTCCCGATCCCGCTAATCCCGTACCACAGATAGGCAGACCAATTCGTGCCCATAGTATTTATCTGGGACGCGGTCAGGTGGGAATTTTTTTGGAAGATCGCCAAGAGGCAATTGCCATCACGCAACAACGCGATCGTTGGACATCGGATATTGCCCATGAATTAAAAACGCCGCTGACATCAATCCGTTTGGTTGCCGAGACGATCGAATCTCGTGTCGATGCTTCCGCCAAAATTTGGGTAGAGCGACTGCTGGGGGAAGTAGAGCGGATGACAAAACTCGTACAGGATCTTCTCGAAATTGGACAGATGGATGTCGGCATTGCGCCGCCCCTCAACCTAAAGGAAGTAGAGTTATCCCCATTGATACAGGCGGTGTGGTCAACCCTTGAGCCATTGGCAAATCGCAAGCAAGTCAAGCTCAACCATATTGGGGATAGGTCATTAACATGGCAACTTGATGAGTCGCGGATCTATCGACTCTTGCTTAACTTATTTGATAACAGCATTAAACATAGTCCATCACTTCAGTCGATTACAATCAAAACTAGCGTGGTAGACTCAACTCTACATATAGAAACCATTGACGCAGGTGACGGCTTTCCTGAAGAATCTTTACCCTATATTTTTGATCGCTTTTATCAAATCGATCTATCGAGAACGAGATCGGGACTAGATCGCGGCGGCAGTGGCTTAGGTTTAGCGATCGTGCGTCAGATCGTCACCCTCCACCATGGCGCGATCGATGCCAAAAATCATCCTGAAACTGGAGGAGCATGGATTACGATCTCAATTCCCACACAAACGAATTCCGTTACTAATACTTTTACTAACACTTTGTAAGGCTCAGAGTACTTATTTAACTAAATCATGAGCGCAGAAAAACTCCTGAAAGACTATGCTTCTGGTCGGCGTGACTTTGCTAGTTTAAATCTCGCTAATGCCAACTTATTTAATAGCGATCTAATCGGTATTAACTTGACCAAGGCTGACCTGAGGCGCACCAATTTTGTCTTTGCCTATTTAAACAAAGTCACCTTTAATCATGCCAATTTATCAGGTGCAAAACTTGGTGGCGCAACTCTTAACCAAGCGATCATGATGAGTGCAAACCTCACGGAGGCGGACTTACATGGAGCCATGCTACAGCGCGTCAATCTATTTGGGGCAAATCTTTCCCTTGCCAACTTAATGGATGCCAATCTGAGTGAGGCTGATTTGCGAAGTGTCAATCTGCGCGGGGCAAATTTACGTTGTGCGATCCTGAGCGCTGCGCTCATGCGTGAGGAACGGGGTTATCCTCCTACTAACATGGTCGGTGCAAATTTACGTAAGGCGGACTTGCGGGGGGCAAATCTCAGTGGTTCTGATCTTACGGGGGTAGACTTATCTGGGGCAAATCTCAGCGAGGCAACGCTTTCGAGGGTGAATTTACAAGGGGCAAATCTCAGTGGGGCGATCGCTATTGGCACTATTTTTACGGAGGTAAATCTTAGTCAAGCCAATCTCACCGAGGTGAATCTCAAGGGGGCGAACCTCATGAAGGCGGATCTCAAAAATGCGAATCTGCGTCTTGCTAATTTATTTGGGGCAAATCTTAGTAAAGCCAATCTCAGTATGGCAACTTTAAGTAATGCAGGGTTGATTCAAGCGATACTTACAGGCAGCGATTTATCGCGATCGCTTCTTGATCGAGCCAATCTCAGTCAAGCCAGTTTAGTAGATGCTTATTTGGTCAGGGCTAATCTGGATGGAGCCGATCTGAGCAATGCCATCTTGACCCGAGCCGAGCTTAGTGGTGCTAGCACCATTGGCACAATCTTTAGTGGGGCAACTATGCCCGATGGTAAATCCCATCCATAGTTCAGCCCATGAGATATTGCTCTAGCAATGTCCTATTCTTGATGGCGTTGCCATTTTGAGCATTGGTATTACCTTGACGTATACCGCCTTCATCAATCAATATGACAACTGAGCATTGCATCGCCTAACAAAAATATGGAAGATTCAAGTCTTCTAGAGGAAGTTATAGATAGCTTGGAGCAAGACAGCAATGTACTTCGCATCAAACGACTTATCCTCTTCACCTGTCATGATTCTTGGTCAAATGATGTCAACGAAGTTAAAGCGTTGCATGTACGTGAACTTGTGCGCGAATTGATGATCCTGTTTCCCGATCTCAATATGCTCAAGCACAAGCTAAATAGCCATGTCAAACAACTGAGTAAGCAATCAGACTATCTGCTTGCGGCAGATAATATTATTGATAGCCTTGGCTTTCTCTATACCTTGCGTGATGAAGGTAAACTTCCCCATAGCTTTTTAAATCCAGAGGTATCGAATGTCCCTATTAGCCAGTCGATATCTAGCCACGATCCGCATGAAAAAAATGACTTTGATACGGTTCCCCATCGGCATAACCTGAAACATTTAACAAATCTGTTCGATTTACGTGCGGATATATCGCGGAATATTAGTCCTCTCCATGCCAAGATTTTACTATTCTCAACCCTAAACTATCGTTTTAGTCCCCAAGAACGTGACTGGTCAGCCCTATATACCTATGACATTGACGATTTGATCCAAACTTTGTTTCAAACTTACGAAACCGTTGAATCCCTAGAAAAACGATTAGCTGAGGTATGCCTAACCCTCGATCAACCTGAAGATGCGAAACGTGCGTCAGCCGTAATTTTGCAAGCTTTAAAACCATTCTATTAAAGCGAATCGTCACAAATTGCCTTGGCGATTGGTATACTCATCAGACAAACGCTATCTAGAAAGCAATGGCAGCTACTTCTTCTCGGCAACCCAAAATTATTGTGCTTGATGACGATCCGACAGGTTCGCAAACAGTACATAGCTGTCTATTACTGACTAGATGGGATGTGGATACTTTGCGGATCGGTTTAGCGGATGCTTCTCCGATTATGTTTGTATTGACCAATACCCGATCGCTTACTGCCGAAGATGCCACCAAGGTGACTCGTGAAGTTTGCCGCAATCTCAAGCCTGCCCTTGCTGCCGAAGGTATTCAAGAATTTTTGATTGTCAGTCGTTCCGACTCGACTCTGCGGGGACATTATCCCGTCGAGACGGATGCGATCGCCGAAGAGCTAGGTGATTTCGATGCACATTTTTTAGTGCCTGCATTTTTTGAAGGTGGACGCTTTACGAAATCCAGTATTCATTATTTAGTTGTCAATGGCGTACCGACCCCAGTCCACGAAACTGAATTTGCCAAGGATTCAGTATTTGGTTATCGACATAGTTATTTACCTGATTATGTTGAGGAAAAAACTAAGGGAAAAATTCCTGCGGCAAATGTACAGCGTTTTTTGTTGGGGGATATTCGTTCGGGCATTCGGCAACGTTTAGCGCGTTTGTCCGATAATCAATGCGGTGTGGTTGATGCGGAAAACCAAGCCGATCTCAATCAATTTGCCTCGGATGTTTTGGCGATCGCCGCTACGGGCAAACGGTTTCTTTTCCGCAGTGCTGCAAGTTTATTGACAGCCCTTGCCAAGTTGCCCCCGCAGCCGATCGCCGCTGAGGACATGTCAAAATATATGCGATCGCACAAGGCAGGCGTGGCGATCGTTGGTTCCCATGTCAAAAAAACAACGGAACAACTCGAAAATCTACTCAAAGCCCCCAATACCTTCCCCGTGGAGATTGATGTCTCTCGTCTGTTACAAGATGCCGCGACTCAGGCAAAAACACTGCAAGAGGAAGCCCTATTGCAAGTGCAGCAGGCTCACGCATCTGGAAAAACAGCCGTAGTATTTACTAGTCGTAAAGAATTGGAATTTACCGATATTGCAACACGCCTTGCTTTTGGGCAATCTGTCTCAGCCCTATTAATGGCGATCGTCCAGAATTTACCCGCCGATATTGGCTTTTTAATTAGTAAGGGGGGGATTACTTCTAACGATGTTTTAAGCAAAGGTTTAAATTTACCTACAGCAAGACTATTGGGACAGATTCTTGCGGGTTGTTCGGTAGTACGTACTCCAGCCGATCATCCCCGTTTCCCCGATCTTCCCGTGATCCTATTCCCTGGTAATGTCGGTGATGCCAATGCCTTAGCAACGGTTTACAGCAGACTCGCGATCGGGATTGAAGCAGACAACTGAGCCTGAAGATTGTCAGAAACTCATTTTATTTACTCAATTACTTACAAATTTGTCTCTTCTAGGCTCGTATTGTTTAAGCTGGTTCCTAGAAGTAAGGCATTAGTGAAATCACTTTTGAGTAGGTTTGTATTGTCTAAATTGGCTTCAGTCAAATCAGCATTTTGCAGGTTAGCGTAACTAAAATTGCAGCTAAAGCAATTTGCCCCCGTCAGATCGGCTCCTTGCAGATTGGCAAACTCAAGATGAGCGTTGCTCAGATTCGCACCCCGTAAATTTGCGTTTTGAAGACTTGCCCCTCTTAGAATTGCGCCACTTAAATCGGCTCCCCCCAGATTTGCCTCCCTTAAATTGGCATTGCTCAAATCGGCATTAGTCAAGTTCGTAAAGCTTAAAGTCGATTGTTCTAAATTTGCCCCGCGCAAATCAGCTTCGCTTAGATCAGTGAGGTCAAGATCGGCATTTCGCAAGTCTGAGCTGGTCAGGTTAATAGCTGATAGCTTGCAGCATGATAATTTCAGCCCAGAAAAATTTTCGTAATCAAAATCTTTACGACCTAACTCATACATTTTTTTTAGTGCCATTCCCATCGCAAGGGCATTAGTTGGATGAGAGTGAGTTTTAGGATTTTGGGTAGACATCATGACGATCGCTCACTAGCTGGAACATATAGTTGCTGATAGTAACTAATGGTTTAAATATAGAATAGTCTCCTTAGATTGCACTTCACCCTATAGGATTGCATAGGGCTAACAATAACTCCCAAAGATAGGCTTACTGCAGGGAGCGATCCAAAGCCCACAGATTATTTGTAATTGGGTTAGAATAATAGTAATAAATATCATTTAAAAATATTTATTGTCATTTATTATCAACTTTTATTAGCAATAGAGAAAATTATGTCTAAAGAACAAAAGGGCAATAAAGAGACTAAAAAGCCCAAGAAAGATCCTTCCGAAAAGAAGGATAAAAAAGATCCTAATAGATACAATTAAATCAAGATAAATTAAGATTATCTTGATTTTAATAAAGGATAGCGCCTATCTTTTATCGCGTTAAGAAGATAATGCTAGTTTGGCTCTGGGCTACTAGTATTATTTTTGAGATATAGCCCTATGGAAATATGTTGAAATATAAAGATATAGAATCTTAAATTATCGTTATGGCAACTGAAATTCTCGATAGGAACAATGGCAAAGATTTTGCTGAATATGCGCCCCAAATAGTACAAAGAGCCGAAATAGCGTTACGTTGCGCCCCCTTTACCGTGAAATTGTTTGCGGATATGGCTATACAGGGTGTAAATCTTAGGGCGATCGCTGGTCATGAGGGGCTTAAAAACCAATATTTGACGCATCAGACCAACCTAATCATTACGGAGAATTCCTTGCTATGGTTGATCCAAGTTGGAATATTGCGGCGCGAGGTTGATGGTCAAGGTATTACTGATAGTTTTCGGTTGACTCCGATGGGACATTTTCTATTAGATAAGTGGCAAGCACAGCCAAAATTTCCGATCGCTAGTTTTTGCGATCGCTTGCAAAATTTTTGGATGCAAATTCAAATATCTCGATTTCTGTAGCCTCTTTTATAGCTATAGTCACTTGAATTAGGACAAATCAAAACCCAAGAATTAATTGGCGGCGCTTTGCGCCGCCAATTAATTCTTGGGTTTTATGTCCTAGTACACTTGGCGACAGCTATCAAAGAACTAAGTAGATAGGCATAAGTAAACTTAAAACCCAGAGAGCATACCGCCCGCTGCGCGGGCAGTATGCTCTCTGGGTTTGGTTTTTAATTAGGTCTAGCTACTTAATACCAAAGCTCAAAATGGCTATGCCATTTTGAGCTTTGGTATTAGTGGGCTGAATTAAATATAAAACCCTAAAACCTGTGACGCACGCGCAGCGTGCGCCGCAGGTTTTAGTTCTGAATTTTAATTGTGCTGAGGTACTTAGAAATTATTGGTTTGAGAGTTTTTTAGAAAAAATGGAACTAAAGCTTCATTAGATCGTCCCATAGCTGAGGGCTATGGCAACTATACGCGCCAGCATTCATCCAGCATTCCTGTAGAGCTTTGCTCTTCAACCCGAATCACAGAAAAGGCTTAGAACTGTTACATTGCCACAATTTTAAGCTTTTCCTGATAATTTGGGTGGTTGACAGTAACTGTAAGTTGGCTCTAGCAAATCACGTAAGTCGTTCGGCATAGTTAAGACCCAAAACCAGAGAGCGTAACGCCCGCTTAGCGGGCGTTACGCTCGTCTAGGGCTTGAGTTTACTTATGCTTGGCTACTTAAGTATAAAAGCACGTAGTACAAAGCACGTAGTACAAAGCACGTAGTACAAATCACGTAGTAAATTGAGTTAGGAATAAATCATAATGAATATTTTCCGTAAAATTTTTCGCAATCAACTGAGTAATAGAATTCAGAAGGCTTCTTTATCAATTATTGCTGCAACCCTCACTACGACTCCTTTTCTCTCTACGTTAGAAGCGATCGCTGACCCACTGACTCCACAAACGATCGCCCAAGTTCCACAGGATTGGCAGACGGGAGTTCAGTTACTCCGCCTACTTGATAATTCGGGCAATCTTTCTAGTATTGGCATTCTCTTCGATATTGCTAATAAGCCTTCTACAACCTATGCGAATGCTGTCTATCAACTGTATGTAAGACGCTCTGGGGAATGGCGCGAAGTTTATACCAACTCAGGAGCAAGACTCCTCTCCAAAAATTCAGGGCGGCAAATTGCTCCTGTGGAAGTAATTCCGTTAAATTTACTCAGCGAAAAGATCTCTCTTGATGATATTTACAATGGCGATCTCAAGGCGATTACTAGCGTTCGCTACGACTTGCCTAATGGAGTGAAGGATTCGAGATTTGAGATTGAAGAAATCAAGTCTTTCTCTTCCATTACCACAACGAGATTGTCTGAAATTAATACTGGAAGAGTAACTTCCGTTGTAACTTCTTCGAGCAATTCCTCTAATAACTCCTACAATACGGTAAATGGTTCGGGACTTTCCGATCGCGATTTAGGAATCTCTAGTTCTCAATCGACCAATACGCAATCCAGTCAAACTACCATCGTCCAGACTACTAACGTTCAGACTGATAGTTCGGTCAAACCGTTGAAACCGATCGTTGAATCTAGAAAGTATCGCGGCGATGAAGATGATGACTATGAGGGTGACGATCGCAAAGATCGCGATCGCGACGAAAAACAGCCTGACGGTGTGGAAATGTCAAAGAAGAATCCCCATCGCGGACATTTTAGCCTTGCCGTTTTGCAAAACCCCGCGAGTACATCTCAGGTCATTGCCAGATTGTCTCTCCGTTCCAAGCGCCCTAAAGGATTCCTCGAAGAGCGCTTTTTAGGGGATTATCGCTTCACAATTAACCAACGCGCTACCTTTATCCGTGGCTTAAATCCAGGCGATCGCTTAGTTGTCAGATTGTTCGATGTGAATAATCGTCCTTTAGGCTATAGCGAAGTTCAGCTACTCAAAGACTTTTCTGCTATTAGCCTGATTTTACCCAGCGATCCCTCCGCTTACGGAACTTTAAGAACTATCTCTGGTATCGACTCTCAGCGTGTCGGTCTCATTGACAGCAATACTAAAGTCTATGACTATTTCACGCAAATTCAGACGACGAGCATTCTCACAGAGAGCGTGGCGAGATTTTTGACCACTTCACAGGGTATTCCGATTGGGTTATTTAACGTTGCAGGACTACCTCAAGCAACCAATAATTGCACCTATACCAATGCTTTTGCGAAGGGTGAGCGATCGCTGATCGATCGGACGATTAGTGTATTTACTAAGGATATGCCTCCTGTAATGCAGGTTCTTCCAGGACAGCTATCACCTTTAATTCCAATTGAGAACTCGCAGTCTACCATCGATGTGGTTCGTAAGATTTTAGACTTCAAAGATCTACGTCCCAACGGTATTCCCAGCTTTTTCTAAGTAAGTAGCTAGGCGGAATTAAATATAAAACCCAAAAACCTGTGGCGCACGCGCAGCGTGCGCCACAGGTTTTTAATCTGGATTTTAATTATGCCTAGCTACTTAGTTCAGCATAGTTAAAAGACCAAATTAGAGCGCGTACCACTCGCTAGGCGGGCGGTACGCTCTTTTTATGCTTCGCTACTTAACAGCAATTATCGATCAAACGAACCACAAGGAAATTTTTGAAAGCGTTGCTTTGCAACGCTTTCAAAAATTTCCTTGGTTTGGGTTTGAGCGCGAAGCGCTGTAAATTCAAACAAAAAAGTGCAAATAAGCCCGAAGAGACAAGTGGCGGCGCTTTGCGCCGCCACTTGTCTCTTCGGGCTTATGTCTTAAGCAAACCTTACGTTGCTATATACTGGAATTGGGTGTGGCGAGTGTCAAATTGATCTAATATCGAATCTTATCGAAATACTGACAACTTGGCTTTACTTGATGAACCAAACAAGGTTTGACGCTTTGATCGTCGGCAGCGGTGCTGCTGGTCTATATACTGCTCTCCGAATCACCGAATTAGCACCAAACTGGCGTATTGGGTTAGTGACCAAAGATAACCTATCAACCTCTGCGAGTGATTGGGCGCAAGGAGGAATAGCAGCGGTTATCGACAAAAATGATGCGCCTCAGTTTCACGGCAAAGATACTCTACAGGCTGGCGTTGGTCTGTGTGAAGCAGAAGCCGTAGATATTTTAGTGAATGCCGCACCCCGACAAATTCAACAATTGATCGCTCTTGGGGTTGACTTTGATCGCGCTGAAGATGGCAGCTTGGCCTTAACCCTAGAAGCTGCCCATTCAAGGCGGAGAGTGTTACATTCTGCGGATACAACGGGTCGAGCCTTGGTATCAAAGTTAGCGGCGGCTGTACTGCAAAATCCTCAAATTCAGGTTTTGAGTCAAACCCTAGTTTTGGATCTGCATATGGATAAGGGGCGCTGTGGTGGTGTTTTTTATCTGGATCGAGATCGGGAAATTGGTTGTTTAGTTTCCCCCATCGTGGTGTTGGCGGCTGGGGGAGGCGCTCAGGTCTTTTCTCAAAATACCAATCCTCCGTCTAGTACGGGAGATGGAGTAGCGATCGCGTGGCGAGCGGGAGCTGTAATTCGCGATATGGAATTCGTGCAGTTCCATCCCACTGCCCTTGCTTTACCCGATGCACCGAGATTTTTAATCAGTGAGGCTGTGCGAGGAGAGGGAGCGCATTTAATTGATCGCCTTGGCGATCGATTTGCCTTTAATTATCATCCTAAAGGAGAACTCGCCCCCAGAGATGTAGTTAGCCGCGCTATTTTTAGCCATCTCCAGCAAACTAAAGAACCAACTGTATTTCTAGATTTACAACCCATTCCGAAGCACACAATTTCCCATCGCTTTCCTAATATCATCAAAATTTGTCAACAGTGGCAAATTGATATTTTCTCCACTCCGATTCCCGTAACTCCTGCCGCCCATTATTGTATGGGTGGGATTGTGGTTGATGCCGATGGAGCTACTTCCATTGAGGGATTATATGCGGTGGGCGAAGCTGCTAGTACGGGTGTGCATGGAGCTAATCGTTTGGCTAGTAATTCGCTTTTAGAATGTTTTGTTTTTGGCGAACGTTTAGCAGAAAGGGTTTGCGCTCAACCCACACAAATTTTTGGATTGCCCAAAGCGATCGCCCCGCAACTCGCCGATCGGGGGAATTCGACAACTATTCAAAATATTAAATGGGGAATTCAGAACCTCAGTTGGCAAGCGGCGGGAATTTGTCGAGTGCAAGCTGAGTTGGAAACTGCCTTGACTGAAATTACTAGATGGCAAGATGAATTAATCAACCTTGCCGAACCATCGCGCCTATGGATCGAAACCCGTAATCTTGCTGATTATGCCTATTTGTTAATCCGATCGGCGCTGTTTCGCACGGAAAGTCGTGGTGCTCATTATCGAGATGACTTCCCCGACACCGATCCCTCTTGGCGATCGCATACCCTCATTACGGGACAAGATATCTCGCGATCGTCGATTTTGTAATTAAGTAGCTAGGTATAAGTAAACTTAAAAACCAGAAGCGAGTACCGTCCGCTACGTGGGCGGTACTCGCTTCTGGTTTTTTAAATTATGCTGAACTACTTAGCTTGATAATTAGCCTTTGGGGATTTGTGTAGTTGCCGTCGACTGTAAACAAAAGAGGGTTGCCGCGCTCTGCGCGGCAATCCTCTTTTTGGGGTTTGATTTTGTCCTAACAAGACTGGCGACAGCTATAAAAACTTGACTAATAGCGCGATCGCAAAAAATATCTCTTCTTTAGGGCTGTAGAAGTTAAAATAAACGCAAGAGATCATTTTTTCTGTCACTCAATATTTCTAGGAATAATGGCAATGAATCCATTTGGTGGCATCGTCCAAAAAGCATTTTATCTAGGACTTGGCTTGGCAACGGTTGCTGGGGAAAAAGCAGGCGAAACCCTCAGCGAACTGCGCACTCAGGCAGGTAAATTAGCTGACGATCTCGTAGAGCGTGGCGAGATGACAACCGAAGAAGCAAAGAAATTTGTTGATGACCTCGTGCGTAACTCCCAAAAGCCAATTGGGGAAACCCAGACTTCGTCAAGCCCCAGTGGTAAGGACACTCCCCGCACGATCTCGATTGACGATGAGGATAGCGAAAGCTCTAGCCCTACTACGAATAATGTAGATGAACTTAAAGATAGAGTTCAAGCATTGCAGGATGAGCTAAGACGGTTGCAGAAATAGTTAAATGCTGTCGTCACTTGCCTTAAGACTTGCTTTAGGACAAAAACAAATCCCAAGAAGAGAATGGCGGCAAATTTTACTGCCTGAGCGCTTCTACCATAAACAATAAATGTTGCGCGGTAAAGCCGCGCAACATTTATTGTTTATGGTGCTAATTCTAGCGACTGACGAAGTTGCTCTTCTGAGAAGTTACTCGTCAATGAAGCGGGAAATTGTGACGGTGCGATCGCTTGGATATAGGTATTATTCAGATAAGCTGCAAACTCAGGATGATTATTGAGATGGGTTTGAAAGAAGGCAAGACTAAATGCTTTGGCATAGGGATGCGTAAACTCTGGTTTCTCGCCTAGCACAGCTTCAGGAACTACCAAAACGCCGCGATCGCTTCTCTCTAGGAAAGAAAAATGTGTACCTTTGGGAAAGGTCACTAAATATTTTTGAGGAGTAGTTAACCATACAAAGGGAAAAAACTGTTCGGGAACCGCAGGGGTAAACAAATCATCGCCACTAGCAAAAATAGCCGTCGGAATCCTAATATTTTGCATTCCTTCTTTCCCTAAGAGCGTGCTGCCACCGAGAGGATTTATGGCTAAGATTGCTTTGACGCGAGGATCGCTTAGGTCAAAGTTACTGATATCTGACGAGCTAAAGCGACATTGCAGAACCTTGGAGATATTAAAAGAAGAAATATTTGGCTCGGGGATACTACATTCTCGATTAATCTGATTGAAGTTTAATTGAGCGCCACCTAACGTTAGCACCGTATAGCCACCAAGAGAATGCCCGATCAATCCCACTTGCTCTGGATTGAAGCGATCGCGCCATTGAGCATCGGTTTTGACCTTCTGTTCTAAAGCATCCAGTAGATACTTCACATCTCGCGCACGTTGGATCGCTTCCTCTGGTTGTGGAGCGTTACTTAAACCAGACAGAAAAGCGGCAAAGTCACGACTGCCAGTTTTAGGATGCTCTAGAGCGGCGACTGCGAAGCCATTGGAAGCGAGATGTTGTGATAAATATTGAAAAGTATCGGGATTGGAGGCAAGTCCGTGGGAAATGACGATTAAGGGAGCGGGATGGCTCAATCCTTGGGGTAGATACAGATCGACGGGAATATGGACATGGCGATCGCTTTGGAAATAGCTAAACTGCTCCTTAGTCCAGACTACTTTGCCCGATCGGCGCAGATCGTTAATGTTGGTTAGTGTTTTATTCTCATTTTGGTTGTTCTTAGTTTCCGCGATCGCTTGTTGTTGAATAGCGGCGATCGCTAATTCCTTTTTATAGGTCAACTGAGAGAATTCTGCATAGGCTTGCAAACCGCTTGGCAAGTCTAAATAAATAATCGGAACGGGATATCTTTTTAAAATATTGAGAATACTCAATCCCTCTTCACTATTTGCAGAGAGAATCAACGCCGCCCGCAAAGCATAAAATCCATTTTGTTGTGGAGTTATCTGTAAAATTCGGCCTAAGCGACGTACTAAAATTTCGCCAATCAGAGAGTAGGTAAATTGAGAAGCCGTAACATGACTGATGTTGTAGCGGGTCGATAAGGCCTCACGAAATTGAGCTTTTTGCGGTTCTGGCAATCGATCGAGATAGAATCCCAACCGCTTGCTGAGTTTTCCTTCCTTGGCAAACTTCTCCAAATCGTCAATATATATAGTAAATTCGCCAGCAGGGGAATACCAGAAGCGAATTTTTTCGGCACTATAGGCAGGAGATGGCAAGATATGCGAAAAGGCGATCGCTATGCCAAGCCCGCAAGAGGCGATCGCGGCAGTTAGATCTCGAAACCCCAACGATGAAATATCCACGATCGATCTCTTGGCTAGCAATTTTCTATTTTTTGTAAAATGTGCGATGATGCTATAATTGCTTTCGCAAAAAAGATGTATTCAAACCATCTATCTATGCAAACTATGCCGATGTAGCACAGGGGTAGTGCAGCTGATTCGTAATCAGCAGGCCGTGAGTTCAAATCTCATCATCGGCTTTACGATAAATTCAGAAAAAACCAGAAAAAAGAGGATGCATAGCATCTTCTTTTTTTCTGAATTTAAAATGGGATATCGTCATAATCGGGAGTTGCGGCTGCCACAGGTACATAGGATGTTGACATTGGTACAACATTACTTGGGACATTATTTGAGGCATTATTTGGGGCAGTGATGGGAGCGACACGAGGGGCTGATATGCTAGGGGTAGTGCTACCGCTAGAGCTATGAATGCGTTGAGCCAATAATTCCGTCCGTTTCTCTTTATAAGTACCGCGATCGACAGTGTCGATACGAAGACGACCTTCAACTACAACTTGGTCGCCTTTATGGTATTTCTCAACAATTTCATCTGCTAAATTATTCCAGCCCACAACCTTGATACGATAGGGAGGATCATCAGCACGTCCGCCCGCAAACTGCACGAGAAATGAAGCGATCGAGCTTTGATTATCGGGTGTGCGGCGTAGCTCTGGATCGGTTAGCACTTCTGCCATCAGGACAATAGAGTTCATAGGTGATTTATCAAAAGCTAACGATTTTACTGTATTAGTAATCATAACGCGATCGCCAAACGATCGCCAAAACATGAGAAAGATAAATCAATATTTCAGGCAAAATCTTGAGCGCAATAGCCCACATCACCATGTATACTTTTGCTGATTATCAAGCTGCTATGCTGCTAATAGGATTAATCAAGCATCATGCTGACCGTTAATGCAATCATCATCAGTGCTATCATCCTCGATGTTGGGATTCAGTCCGTGATTATCGACAGAATATTTCGAGCAAAACAAGGTAATAGGCGGCGGGAAGAAGTGGAAGAAGAAAACCTTACTCGCTATGAGTCCAACACATCTAGCGATCAGCCCAAGGGCTGGGAATTTAAAATCTTACGTACTAATAGCGGTGGTTTTCGCAGTCGGAAGGTTTTGAGTAAAGTATGCGCAGAAGAGTCCCAAGCTGGATGGATTTTGTTAGAAAAGCTGGATGATCATCGTTTAAGATTTCGTCGTCCCGTAGTAGCTCGCGATCGCGATAATCTGTGCAAGATCGATCCCTATCGCACCCGTTATGGCATTGCGGAGATTGTAGAGACTTGGACGACGATCATCGTGTTACTAGTGATCATGAGTGGAGCTGCAATTCTGGGCTTTGCCGCCATGAATCGATTTTTTGGTGATTGGCAAACTCGTTCCTTACAGAATGCCCCACGTACTGGCGATAATAATGCCATTCGTCAGCCCCCTTCTCCTAGTGTTAGCCCCAGACCTGCTGCACCCCCACAATAATGCCATAGCAGGATATAACCCGATAGCGCCTCAGAAATATAGCAGTAGCCAGTTATGTTAGGACAAAAACAAAACCCAGAAGAGTGTTGCGGCGCGAAGCGCCGCAACACTCTTCTGGGTTTTATGTCTTAACTTATTTGGCTATAGCTATAATAATTCTTGGACGAAGTGCATCGTGGAGCGCCATATTTATCTCGCCATATTTATAGCTATAGTCAGTAATGTTAGGACAAACATCAAACCCAATAGAGATTTGCGGCACGAAGCGCCGCAAATCTCTATTGGGTTAAGTGCTATATATCAGGAGAAAGCAGTAAATGAAAGCAATTTTGATGACCGCAGTTGGTGATCCCGATGTATTGCAAATAGCCGATATCCCCGACCCGACTATTCAATCCCCTACCGAGATATTAGTAAGACTCAAAGCCGCAGGGATCAATCCCATTGATACTAAAATCCGCGTTCGAGGAACATTCCAGCCCGATCGCCTACCCGCAATTCTGGGTTGTGATGGTGCGGGTGTTGTCGAAGCGATCGGCTCTGAAGTTAGCAAGTTTAAAGTAGGCGATCAAGTTTATTTTTGTAATGGTGGCTTAGGATTACACCAAGGCAACTATGCTGAACTGACCACTATTGATGAAAAGTTCGCCGCCCATAAGCCCAAGTCTCTCAGTTTTGAAGAAGCTGCTGCCGTCCCTTTGGTCCTACTTACCGCATGGGAAGCTCTGTACGATCGCGCTAATCTCCAATCAGCAAGCATCAGCCCCAATGTCCTGATTCATGCAGGTGCAGGCGGTGTCGGGCATGTCGCCATTCAACTGGCTAAGTTGAGAGGAGCAAAGGTCTGTACGACTATTGGCTCGGAAGCGAAGGCGAGATTTGCTAGAGGCTTAGGGGCAGATTTAACGATCGCTTATAAGGATACTGATTTTGTCGAAGCTGCCATCAACTGGACAAAGGGTGAAGGCGTAGACATTGTTTTTGACACGGTTGGCGGAAAGGTCATCGAGCAAAGCTTTCCTGCGGTTAAAATCTGTGGCGATCTCGTTACCATTCTCGAACCTCCAGCCGATATAAGCTGGAAAGTTGCCCGTACCCGCAACCTGCGATTTAGCTTTGAGCTGATGCTAACCCCCATGTTATTGGGGAAGACCGCTTTGCAAGTGCAACAGGCAAAAGTTCTCAGTGAAAGTGCTGCCTTATTTGATACTGGCAAGCTAAAAATCCATGTCAGTGAAGTATTTCAACTTGCTGACGTTGCCAAAGCACATCAACTCTTAGAAACTGGTTCGGCGATTGGCAAAATTGTAATTTCAATTTAAATGGACTCTAGCGCAAGCCTAAATGAACGTCAGTGTGGGTTAAGCTGGCAAATTTTAACAGCCCAAAAGTAAAAGCCTTGCGTAGCAAGGCTTTTACTTTTGGGCTTGGAGAAAGGGTTTGCGGCTTTAAAAAGAAAAAAGCGATCGCCAAACAAACTATGGATTTTAACGAAAAGTCGCTAACTGCGACATTTGTTTTTCATTGGCGATACTCATTACCTGTCGCTTAGGATCGACTACGATCCAACCCTTTTCCTTGAGTTTATCCAATACTTTAGTTGTATCTTCAGGGCTAACTTCAGATAAATCGGCAATATCTTGCACGGGAATATTGAAAATATCAATACCCGACTCATTCTTATTCCCATAGGCATCAGCTAACCCAGTCAAAACCGTAGCGATTCTGACCGCAGGCACTTGCTGGCGCAATTGGGTACGCTGATTAGTTTTGCGTAGTCGGCGTACCATCAATTGCAACATCCGATGATGCAATTGGGGATCTTTGAACAGAAACTGAATAAACTTCTGGGCGGGAATACTCAGAACGCGCACGGGCGTAAAGGCGACTACATCTGTAGAACGAGGTGATTCATCTAAAATCGCCATTTCTCCAAAAAAGTCGCCATTGCCAAGTATCGCTAGTGTTGTCGCATCCTGACTTCTTAAGAATCTAACCTTTAACCAGCCTGAAAGAATGAAATACACAGCATTGCCCCAAGCATCCTCCATTAGCACCGCCCTTCCTGAAGGATAGTCGCGTTCTACTGCTTCAGCGAGGAGCCATTCCAAAGTTTCGGCGCTAGCAGCGTCAAATAATGGAAAAAGCTCTTTGAAGATATCCGTTTGCATGGGAATTTTTTAAAAGACTGAATCTTGTAAGCAAGAGATTAGCGATCGCCATTGTTAGCTACTAAAGTTACGGGGAATTAAACACCCATAACCTCATAGCCAGAATCTACATAGATAATTTGCCCAGTTATAGCACTGGACAAATCGCTACCCAAAAAAGCTGCGGCATTGCCCACATCTTCCGTCGTAACGAGGCGACGTAAAGGAGAACTTTCTTCATAATGATGTAACATTTTGTGAATATCACCGATCGCCGAAGAAGCAAGCGTGCGAATTGTGCCCGAAGAGATGCCGTTGACCCGAATATTGTCAGGTCCCATATCTGAAGCTAAATAACGCACATTCATTTCCAGAGCTGCTTTGGCTATTCCCATCACATTATAATTAGGAATAACCTTGACACCGCCAATATAGGTGAGGGTGATTACGCTACCACCATTTTTCATTAAAGGTCTGGCAGCGCGGCATAGGTGGATTAAGGAATAAGCGCTTACATCTAAAGCTAACTGAAATCCCTCACGGGATATATCGGTAAAGCTTCCAGATAAATCTTCTTTATTCGCAAATGCCAGACAATGCACCAGAATATCAATTTTTTCCCATTTTTCGGCAACGGCGGTAAAAAGATCGTCAACCTGAGCATCATCCTGAACATTGCAAGGTAACAAGAAGTCTGGCGCTAAGGGATCGGTCAACTCGGCAACTTTACCTTTATTGCGATCGCGATCGTCTGGTAAATAGGTGATACCGAGCTTAGCACCAGCCTGATGTAATTTCTGGGCAATACCCCAAGCGATCGAACGATTGTTGGCAATCCCAGTCACAAGAGCGGTTTTCCCGCTCAAATCTAACAAACCCGTCATGTATATTTCCTAACGTGAACCCAGCATAAACAAGCTTTATTTAAAGCTTACATTAAAAGCCCATACTCGCGCTTGCCGCTAAAGGCGCAAGGGCTCTTTGGAGAAAACTGAGTGCGAGAAAAGCCAACATGGGCGAGAAATCCATACCCCCAAGTGGCGGGATAATCGAGCGAAATATATTGAGGTAGGGATCGGTAATCTGACTAAGGGCGGCAAAGGGCTGGTTGTACCAATCAATATTGGGAAACCAAGTTAGCAACACCCGAATAAACAGTAAACCTAGGTAGATCGAGATAAACGAGCTGACTGTACCAATAATAACTGCCATAGGATGTGGTGAGGTTGTAGGTTGGGATGTAGAACAATGAGAATGAATTAGAATGAATATAAAAATAGCTACCATTATTCTACTGAATAGAGCAGAAATCAGGATTGCGATCGCTACTTATCATCGCCATTTATATCTCGCAATGATTCAAGCGATGTTTGCTTACGACCATTTTTCCCTTCAGCCGTAGCCAATTCTTGGCTAACGGAGTCGATCGTTGCATTCAATTGGGCGATTTTCTTTTCGAGGTTGCGACGGGCAAATTCGCTAGAAGTCTGAGGCTTATCTAGGATTCGCTCGCCATCGGATTGACGATTCAGCATCTCATCTTCTGGCTCACTGAGTTTAATTGCCACCAAGGCTCCAACTACGCCGCCTATGGCAGCCCCGAAGAGAAAGCCTCCCCAAAAATTACCTGAATTATCTGCCATAGCTTTGCCTGCCTTAACGATCTCAACAACCTTGAATATTGTTTAAACAATGCTTAAACAGTAGGACTTTTGGCACATCATATCATTTTGACTGGCGTTATAGCGATGGGCATAATTAAAACCCAGAATCAAAACCTGTAGCGCAAGCTACAGGTTTTGATTCTGGGTTTTATATTTAATTGCGCCTAGCTACTTCACATCTAATGCCAAGTTCAGAAATGGCGTAGCCATTTCCTTACTTGAAAATCCTTACTTGAAAATCCTTAGTAGGTTTAGTTTTTAATTCACAAATTTAATTCATGCTAATTCAAAAAAGGGTTGTCATACTTTCGTGAATTAGCGTGAATTGGTATCACTTATTGCAGGATTTTAGGATGCAAGACAATAGCGATCGCCTTTTGGGTCTCTTCTAGTGTATGTATCAACATCGTTAAACTGCTCTGTCTTTCTTTGCTAAAAGCAGTGTTATCCTTCATTCCCGCTTTTAATAAATCATTGCGTTCGGCACGCGCTACTTCATCTTGGGGATTTTGAGATAACCAATTGGTATAGGCATCAATCGCATCATACCAATATGCATTTTTTACATAGATCCTTGCTTTTTCTAGATCGTTTTGGGCTGAGGCAATTTCTTTTAACCGCACTGTATCGTCATCGCGACGAATCGTCGTACTGACATTAATTAGATTGTCTGGCGATTCTAGACGAATTTGTAATCGATAGATTTTTCCTTTGACAAGTTCGGGAGCATTCTCAGGCAATGTTAATTTATATAGCCCTGACTCTTCACCCTTTCCCAAGGCTGTGAAAATTGATTTCGAGGATATTGCATTGCCATCACGCAAAAATACTGTTATTTTGAACGGAATTTTAGCAGCAACATTAGGAACGGTGGCTGATTCATTTGCAGAATCGTTGGAGGCGATCGTCGGAGGTGCGATATACCAGTAAAATGTCGGACGAGCCGCCACAGTCCTTGCCCCATCTTCAGGAACGAGCATCGTTATTTGTGGTAAATTACCCCTAGTTGCCCCACCAGTACCTGCGGATTTTGATAAGCCTAAGCCATACTGGGCAAAGGCTGAAGGCACAAAGATCGTTGAGCCTGCAAGAGTAGCTACCGTAATTGCACCAAGCGCAATCTTTTTGATCCCAGATAAAATCATTGTTGAATAATCCTAGTTGAATGATCCTAGTTACTTTTCCCAGTTTTACCAGTTTTATATAGAGTACCCGCCCTATTAAAAACTGATGCTAATTTTCAGATCGAATAATTGTCCTCAGAAGTTCCCGAAATATTCAAACTTTAATATTTTGGAAATATTTCAGGTATTTAAATCTAAATTAACGTCAATTCGGGTTAAGCTGGCAAGTTTTAAAAGCCCAAAAGTAAAAGCCTTGCTACGCAAGGCTTTTACTTTTGGGCTTTGAGAAAGGGTTTGCATAGCAAATCCTTTCTCAAAGCCCGTTTCAAATTATTCCGAATTCACGTTAATTATTCTTAGTTCTTTAATTTCTATATATTTTATGGTTAGTAGTTACAGAATTTTGTGTAGCTACTACTAATTTTGATCTCTATAAAATAGTTCACAATCAAATCTCGATAGATTACTTTCATGGCATCAAGGTAACTCGATGGGGCTCATTCGTTTTAATGTTTGACTTCATCCAAATGAGTGATTGCATTTTGCGACTTTCCTCTCACAATAAAGATTAGTAGTCTATGCGATCGCGCAAATGCAGTTTTTGTGACAATTAATCCTAGTCTTCACCCATAGAATTTATTACTCGTAAGGATCGGCTTAATTAACTTTCTTAAACAAAATTAAAGATAAGAAAAAGCCCACACAGGGAATAATTACTTTGGTGTTGGTGTTGAGAAGTTCACACGTAAGCAAAAGTTTATAGTTAATTCCAAAGAAGTAATTATAGGGAACCTCAGGTTTCTAATATTCGTCTTTTGGATTCTAGCAGTCAGTGTAATCAAGTATGGTATTCATCTCTATCAGCTAAGACTGTTCTGATTTTGGATGTGAATTAACCATCACAATTCAAGTTTAGCGATCCGAGATATAGTTTTTCCCTTCTCATTTTTGTGCCAAATTGACATCTAAATAATCCCTCTAAAAATAATCCCTCTAAAGAATAGTAGTTTTGGAAACTTTCTAAATCCAAACTAGGGCTTACATACGTAATTTTATTATTGATTGATTTTTTTGAGGATGTCTAGTGTTTAGGAATGGCTTCTAGCGGTAAGGCTTTGTAGTCGTATTAACAACAATTAGGTGAGCAACTTGAGAATTTAAAAGATCAATTTAAAAGAGTAATTTAATAGGTGTAAATACTTAGTCAAAATTCAAGTCGAAATTCGCGCCAAAATTCAAGTCGAAATTCAAGTCAAAACCCAACTAAATCTTGAGATAGATAGTAATATCCACCCTTTGACTTTTTTAGTTGATTTGTAATAATATGTAACTCCAGACGCAAGAGATTAAAAGGTTAACCCTGTATTATACAAATCAACCTTGGAGCATTTGACGCATTTATAGACTGAATTTATAAAACTTAAAGATTATGATTTTTAGCTGTCAAGCTATTAGGTTTAAATTTTAAAGTTATGAGGTCTTCTTTGTTTCAGACTTCTAGTCTTGGAGAAGCACTCTTGAAAACGCTTAGTTTAAAAATTTGAGGAGCGATATGTCTGAAGAACCATTGACCCAACCCACACCAAAGACAGTGGATAGGCAAGCTAACAAGCAGGTCGGTCTGTCTGCTGACATGGTTCGCACGTATTTGCATGAAATTGGCAAAATCCCCCTACTCAGCAATGAGGAGGAGATTGTGTACGGTAAGCAAGTGCAGCAGATGATGTTACTGTTTGAGGTGCAAGAAAAAATTGCCCATAACAGCGATCGCTTACCAACTGAGCAAGAGTGGGCAGAAGCGGTTGGTCTTGAGCCAGAGATTTTGCATAGTAATATTCGGATTGGGACAAGAGCTAAACGCAAAATGATTGAGGCGAATCTCCGCCTAGTCGTCTCCGTTGCGAAGAAATATCAAAAGCGGAACTTAGAACTTCTGGACTTAGTGCAGGAAGGGACTCTTGGATTAGAACGTGCTGTAGATAAGTTCGACCCAACTAAAGGCTTTAAATTCTCTACCTATGCCTATTGGTGGATTCGTCAAGCAATTACCCGCGCGATCGCTCAGCAAGCGCGAACAATTCGCTTACCAGTGCATATTACCGAAAAGCTTAACAAGATCAAAAAAGCCCAACGTCAATTGTCACAGGATCTAGGACGGGTCGCCACTGTAGCGGAAATCGCCCATGAGTTGAAGATAAAAACCGATCAAGTTCGTGAATGTTTATCGTTATCGCGGCAGCCCATTTCCCTTGACCTGCGCATTGGTGATAACCAAGATACTGAGCTTGCCGAGCTTTTAGAAGATACTGGACGTTCTCCTGATAACTATGTCGAGCGAGAGTCTCTACGCACCGATATTCAAAGCTTACTCAAGGAATTGCCTGAAAAGCAGCGCCAAGTCATGGTGTTACGCTATGGGCTAGAGGATGGTCAAGAGATGTCCCTCGCTAGCATTAGTAAGCGCATGGATCTCAGTCGTGAGCAGGTAAGGCAATTAGAGCGTCAAGCGATGGATTATCTCCGTAAACGGAAAGCCCGTATGCAGGAATATTTAGCTAGCTAAAAAACAAACAGAGGAGATGCATCGCGTCTCCTCTTTCCATATGTATAGAGAAATTGTTTGGTTTGGGATCTCTAAAAATTTGCAATAATCTATTGTTAGTTCTTCGATACTCACTCACCAAATTTACAAACCTCTATGCCGCTCAAATCTACAACCCGTCATATTCAGATTTATGCTGCCATCATTGAAGAGCAGAATGATGAACTGATCGACAGCGAGAATATGCTTACATTAGATGTCGATCCTGATAATGAGCTGAACTGGACAGAGGCGGCTCTCCAAAAGGTGTATCGCAAGTTCGATCTGTTAGTGGCTGACTATAAAGGGGCTGACCTGACTGATTACAATTTGCGACGGATTGGTTCCGATCTAGAGCATTTTGTGCGATCGCTATTGCAGGAGGGTGAAGTTACCTATAATCTCAACCACCGATCGCTTAACTACAGCATGGGCTTACCTCAGATTATTAATACCGAAGCCCAATAGCCGAAGCCCAATAGTGGGCATGGTATTGCTGACTCTCATCTCTCCTAAATTATTTTGCAATGCAGTATTTCCAAAACTATGTCTGAAACCGTACCAACCTCTGAAGAGCCTAAGGTAAAACCTGCCGCTAAGCCTAAAGCTGAAAAGCCCCCTGCGATCGAGGAGTTACCCTTTGAAGAATTTATCAATATTCACTACCTGCCAGCTTTAACCAAAGCCTTTGGGAAAAATGGAGTCACGGATTTGCAGTTGGAGTTTGCTAATTTTCAAGTACGTGGAACTTGGGCGCAAGGCTTACGCCAGTTTACAGTTTATTTTTCTAAAGCAGATCTCAATGCTCAGAAGGCTTTTTCCTGTGCTGATGCTGGGCGATCGCCTAGTACAATTGAGCCGTTTTTGATCGATGAGCGTAAAGCTCCTTTAGATTTATTGGTATTTGGGGTGATTCAGCGCCTAACTGCCCAGAAATGGCTGCAACCAAATTAAATCCTCTCAGTTATAGCTATAGTCACTTGACTTAGGACAAATCCAACGCCAAGAATAGACTGGCGGCGCAAAGCGTCGCCAGTCTATTCTTGGCGTTGATGCCTAGACTTGGCGGCAGCTATAATACCGATTCAAAAAATGGCAACGCCATTTTTTGAATCTCAAAACCTTACTGGGTTTGTTTTTTAAGCGGTCAGCGTCTGGTAGTTCACTTCTGTGAATTGTATTAACACTTCAGGAAATTGGTACGATCAGAATGATCATGAAAATCCAAGCTTTTATGTTACGAAATTTTATTTTTAAAGTTATCAATATACTGTTATGTCTGGCTCTCATTTTTTCTGGAGCTAGCGCTGTTTCGGCAGATGTATATGTCAAAGCCTTTCTAGAAGGAGCAAACTTTTCGGGGCGATCGCTTCAAGGCTATCAATTTAACGAATCCGATCTACGCAATGCATCCTTTGTTAATGCTGATGCTCAGGGAGTTAGTTTTTTTGCCGCTAACATGAAAGAAGCGAACTTGACGGGCGCGAATCTTAGCTATAGTACCCTTGACAATGCTCGTCTTGACAAGGCTAACCTAACTAATGCCGTGATCGAAGGCTCATTTGCCTATGGAACTTCGTTTAATAATGTAATTATTGATGGAGCCGACTTTACCGATGTGGATTTACGCGCACCAATTCGGCAAAAGCTTTGTAAATTCGCGAAGGGACAAAATCCAACTACAGGACGATTAACCCGCGACACCCTTGAATGTGACTAAGAATATGACGAAGAGAATATGACGAAGAATGTGACTAACTTCTATGTTCTTGCTACTCTAGACTGAGGCTTTTTGATTAAATTTTTTAATTAAACTTTTTGATTAAATTTTTTAATTAAATTTTTTGATTAAATTTTTTAATTAAAAAATTTAATCAAAAAATACATTGCTACTTTTGAATGGCTATTTTTAAATTAAAAGCTCGACTGGGCGGGTTTGTCGCTCTCTTCAATGGCATCACACTGAAAAATTGCAACGGATGGCATCCAGAAATCAGCAATTTGGGGAGTTTTATTTTTCTTTCTGGGCTTTATGTCTTAACTTTGTTAGCACTTGTCATATTTGTATTAAGTTAACCTAACTTAAGGGGTATGATTCTCCTTGTGTATAGTACAGAAGTTCGGCAAACTACTTAAAATGAATGGTTTGACTGATACAAATACTTGGATATCTGTGCTAACAATATTTGTTTTCAGGATCGCTCTGCCTATCAATGTATGCAGTTAAATGAAACCTCCAGTGACCTATCAAGTGGCAGACTGCTACAAAGAAGCTTATTGCCACAAAGCTTGCCTGTTTATCCTGGGCTAGATATTGCTGCGGAAGTTTGGACAGCAGTCGATCTTGGTGGCGATTATTACCAATTTTTAGAACAACCAGGAACTTTAGCCGTTGCGATCGCGGATTCTTCGGGTAAGTCGGTGGCGGGGGCAATTCACGCAGCATTGTTTAAGGGGCAATTGGATGCCTATGGACAGCAAGGTCGGCTCCAAAATCCTGCATCCATGTTGAATTCTTTAAATCAATTACTTTGCAAAAGCCGCACTGATGATGCTGTCGCCCTATGTTATGGGGCGATCGATCTAGTCACCTACGAGTTGCATTTGGGTAATGCGGGTATCCCTGGACCCTTGATTTATCGGGCGGAGACCCATACTTGCGAGGAAGTCGTGAATCCAGCGATCGCCCTTGGTCGTTTTGATAGCGCTACCTATCGAGCCACTATGCGATCGTTGAACGCAGGCGATATCGCTATCTTTTTTAGTGATGGTCTATTTGAGGCGACTAATCCTGAAGGTGAAGAATTTGGACGTTCTCATGGTGATGAGATCTCCCCACTCCGCAAAACCGTCATTCAGCTTGCCCAATATTCAGCGATCGACATTTTGCAGGGGCTAAAAACGGCCCTCGATCAATTCACCGAGCAGGATATTCCCGACGATGACGTATCGATTGTAGTCATCAAACTCAAACAAAAAGTTCATTTTTCCGAACTGCGTAACTGTCCCTATTTAGAAGCCTTACAAGCATGGCAGCGATCAGAAGAAACGGACGAATCGGCTTTGCTGCGTGGTACAAGGCTTGCCGAAGCTTTAACTTGGGCCGATGGTCAGCCAGAGTTATCCCGCATCGATTTGAACTTTTTAGAAGCTTCGCAAAGAATCAACGAACGCGAGCAACTCATGGCGGCTAGAGCCGCCGATGCCGATCGCCTTGAAAAGCTCAGCCAAGAACTAGAGAAAAGTCTCGATTCCGAGCGTCGTCAGCGTGTAATCGCGGAAATGGGTGAAATCAATGAAAAAATTGTAGCGCTCACAATTTCTTCAGAGGCTCTTTACCTTTCCAACAATCATATTGAAGCAATGATTGCGGGGGTGATCGGTGGCGTTCAACTCAAGCGCCTCACCACCCAAGTGGATGCCAATACCCTCGAAAACCTGAGAGCAAATACCCAAATTCGGGCCATTACCGCCCTTGAGCAGGTTGTCTATGGAACCCATGAATACAATCGCTTAGAAGGGCATGGATTTTGGGTAAATAAGGTTTGCTATTCCCGCGATGGTCAGTTGATTGCTTCAGCAAGTAGCGATCGCACCATTAAAATTTGGAATGCCTCAGGCGTTTTACTCCAGACTTTAAGCAGTCATACAAACTGGGTTACCAGTGTTGCCTTTAGCCCCGATGGCAATATGCTGGTGTCTGGAAGTCGGGACAATATGGTCAAACTCTGGCGGCGTGATGCTAGTGGCAGCTTTGCCCCTCAGCCCATAGCGACCCTCAAAGGGCATGAGGGTCCTGTTTTAGATGTGTGCTTCAGCCACAATGGCGAGATGATCGCCTCGGCAAGTGAAGATACGACTGTCAGACTATGGAAAAGTGATGGTACGGTGATTCGGACTTTGCGCGGTGGGCACGATCGCTGGGTCACTTGCGTTGCTTTTCACCCCAATAGCAAATCCCTAATTTCAGGCAGCGCCGATCGCAATCTGATTATTTGGAACATTATGGGCGTACCAATTCGCCATTTACGGGGACATGATAGCTTTGTCGAAAGTGTCGCCTATGCGCCCAACGGATTAGCGATCGTCTCTGGCAGTCGCGATCGCACAGTCAAAATGTGGGGATCGGACGGAGTGTTAATAAAAACCTTCTATGGACATTCCGATAAAGTATGGAGTGTCGCCTTTAGCAATGATAACCACACGATCGCTTCCAGTGGATTTGATCGCACAATTCGAGTGTGGGATATCGAACAGGGCTTACAGTATACCTTCCAAGGACATGGTGATGTCGTCCACAGCATTGCCTTTAGTCCCGATGGCAAAACCCTTGCTTCCGCCAGTAGAGACACCACCGTCAAGCTCTGGGCGATTCGGGGTACTCCCCTGAGAACGCTCATGGGACATACCGATGAGATCTTCTCGATTGCCGTCAGCCCAAACTCTAAGTACCTCGCCTCCACCTGTAAAGATAAAACCGTAAACCTTTGGAACGCCAATGGCACATTGGAAGCGGTTTTAGAAGGGCATAATGACAAGGTTAACTGCGTTACCTTTAGTCCCGATAGTGCGACGATTCTGACCTGTGCCGCCGATGCCAGCATCAAACTTTGGCGAACGGATGGCACTCTGATTGACACGATCTCCGCCCATCGTGCGGAAATTTATAAAGTAGTCTATCGCTGCGATGGACAGGTTTTTGCTTCCTGTAGCGCCGATGGCACGATTCGAGTATGGAGTGCCGATGGCAAATGGCTACAAACCTTAACAGGGCACACGGCGGAAGTTTACAGCATTGATTTCAGTCCTGACGGCAGTATGCTCGCATCCGCCAGCAAAGATAAACTGATCAACCTCTGGAGTTGGGATGGAACTCTGCTGGGAACTCTAGATGGACATAGCGCCGAGGTCTACACTGTGTGTTTTAACCCCAATGGCACAATGATTGCTAGCGGCAGTATGGATCAGAGCGTGAAGCTTTGGAGCATCGAAGGTCAATTGATTAAAACCTTAAATGGTCATAGCGCCGAAGTCACCAGCGTATGTTTTAGCCCTGATGGCAAGTCTATAGTGTCCGCCAGTGAAGATTCGACCATTCAATTTTGGAGTGGTGATGGCACTCTTTTACGAACTTTTAACGGACATCAAGGTCCCGTGCGGAGTGTATGTTTTAGTCCTAACGGCAAAATCTTGGTATCCTCGGGCGAAGATCGCAAAATCATCATGTGGAATCTCGATCTCGAAAATCTGTTGATGCGTGGTTGTCAATGGTTACAGGAATATTTAAGAACGAATATTAATGTTTCCGAAGAGGATAAACGCACCTGTCTTGGTGGCTGCGGTTGGCTATATAAGTACCTTAAGTCCACACCTCCATCCTAAGCAAACGTCAGACAAAATTAAAAGCCAAAAGAGGGTCGCCGCGCTCTGCACGGCGACCCTCTTTTGGCTTTTATACCAAATTCACGAAAGCGTTTTCTAACAAAAAAACCTCGCCAAGCGAGGTTTTTTTGTTAGAAAACTAAGAGTTAACTACTTGATGATCTTGGTTACAACACCAGATCCAACAGTGCGTCCACCTTCACGGATAGCAAAACGCATTTCGTTTTCGATCGCGATGGGGTTAATCAACTCAACGGTCATCTTGATGCGATCGCCAGGCATTACCATTTCAGCATCGCTACCATCATCAGCGGTGAAGCTAGCAATGGTTCCAGTTACGTCAGTTGTACGTACGTAGAACTGAGGACGGTAACCAGGGAAGAAAGGAGTCTTACGACCGCCTTCTTTCTCGGTCAAAATGTACACCTGACCTTCAAATTCGGTGTGAGGCTTGATGGACTTAGGCTTAGCCAAAACCATACCGCGCTCGATATCAGCCTTCTGAATACCGCGAAGCAGTAAACCAGCGTTGTCTCCAGCCAGACCTTCGTCTAGGCTCTTCTTAAACATTTCGATACCAGTAACTGTGGTGGTGCGAGTATCGCCAAGACCAACGAGTTCAACGATATCGCCAACCTTAACTTTTCCACGTTCGATCCGACCAGTTGCAACGGTGCCACGACCAGTGATGGAGAACACATCTTCTACTGCCATCAAGAAGTCCTTATCTACGGCACGTTCAGGAGTAGGGATGTAGGAGTCAACGGAATCCATCAAAGACCAGATCTTATCAACCCAAGGATTTTCTCCACGTTGGGTCTTAGGAGCTCCAGTCATTTGCTCAACGGCTTTCAATGCAGAACCACGGGTAATGGGAATATTGTCACCATCGAAGTCATAGGAGGAAAGCAATTCGCGAACTTCGAGTTCAACGAGCTCAACTAGTTCTTCTTCACCTTCCATTTGGTCTTCTTTATTCAAGAAAACCACAAGTTGAGGCACACCAACCTGACGAGCAAGAAGAATATGTTCACGAGTTTGAGGCTCAGGACCATCAGCCGCAGATACAAGGAGGATAGCACCGTCCATTTGCGCCGCACCAGTGATCATGTTCTTAACATAGTCAGCGTGGCCGGGACAGTCTACGTGAGCATAGTGACGTTGAGTGGTTTGATATTCAACGTGAGCGGTATTGATAGTAATACCACGAGCCTTTTCTTCAGGTGCAGCATCAATTTGATCGTATGCCTTAGCTGTTGCTTGACCTGCGGCAGCAAGAGACATGGTAATTGCAGCAGTTAGAGTGGTCTTACCATGGTCAACGTGACCAATAGTACCGATATTGACGTGGGGTTTGTCTCTCTCAAATTTAGCGCGTGCCATTTTTTCGTAATTATCCTTAAATTTAGTAATTGTTACTCTACGGAATAGAGCATTTTCGGTAATTATTACTCTAGTTTATAGAGTGTTGGTTGAGTATTTTAAAGGACTACTCTTTTTTGCCCTTATTTTTGGTAATGATGGCTTCAGCCACATTTTTCGGTACTTCTTCGTAATGGCTAAATTCCATTGAGAAGCTTGCTCTACCCTGAGTTGACGAGCGAAGGTCAGTAGAATAGCCAAACATCTCAGACAAAGGAACCCTTGCCTCGACTTTTTTGCCAGAAGGAGTATCGTCCATACCAGCAATGTTGCCGCGACGACGGCTGAGGTCACCAATTACGTCACCCATATAGTCTTCAGGTGTTTCAACTTCCACCTTCATGACTGGTTCCAGCAAGACAGGATTAGCCTTCATGACAGCTTCTTTAATTGCCATCGAACCAGCAATCTTGAAAGCCATTTCTGAAGAGTCCACATCATGGAAAGAACCATGTACAAGGGTCGCTCTTACATCAATCAAAGGATAGCCCGCAAGAATTCCCGATTCACAGGCTTCTTTCATACCTTGTTCGGAAGGCTTGATAAATTCCTTAGGAATTACGCCACCAACAATCTTCGATACGAATTCAAATCCCGTGCCTGGCTCGGTAGGCTCTAAGTTGATCACAACGTGACCATATTGTCCCTTACCGCCACTTTGACGAGCAAACTTGCCTTCAATATCGTTAACGGTCTTACGAATCGTCTCACGATAAGCTACTTGAGGCGCACCTACATTAGCTTCAACGTTAAACTCTCGCTTCATCCGATCAACAAGAATTTCAAGGTGAAGTTCGCCCATACCAGAAATAATCGTTTGATTGGTTTCTGGATCGGTCATCACGCGGAAAGTGGGATCTTCTTCAGATAGAGATTGCAAAGCCTTGGATAATTTTTCCATATCCTGCTTCGTTTTTGGCTCTACAGCTACGGAAATAACTGGTTCGGGGATAAACAGAGTCTCAAGAACAATTGGTGATTCGAGGTCGCAAAGGGTATCGCCCGTAAAAGTATCTTTCAGTCCTAAAACTGCTCCCAAATCGCCCGCTCTTAGTTCGTCAACTTCTTGGCGATCGTCAGCCTTCAGAACGATCAAGCGTGAGATGCGCTCTTTCTTATTCTTGACAGGATTGAGAGCATAGGAACCTTTTTTCAAGATGCCAGAGTAAACACGAACAAAGGTAAGACGACCGTAAGGGTCAGACATAATCTTGAACGCGAGTGCCGACATTGGAGCATCGTCTTTGGCTTCGCGAATAGCCTCTTCACCATTGGCAAGTAAACCTTGAACTGGTTTGACATCGCTAGGTGCAGGAAGATAATCGATAACCGCATCTAGGAGTAATTGCACGCCCTTGTTTTTGAATGCCGAACCGCAGGTCATTGGGACAATTTTGCCGCTCAATGTACCTTTCCGCAGCCCTGCTCTAACTTCATCTTCAGTGAGTTCTTCACCTTCAAGATATTTTTCCATTAAAACATCGTCAGAATCGGCAACTGATTCCAGCAATTTACTGCGCCAGTCATTGGTTAGTTCGACTAGATCGGCAGGAATATCTACTTCATCAATATCTTTACCTATTTCATCCTTGTAAATATAGGCTTTCATTTTGACAAGGTCGATAATACCGACTAGTTCTGCTTCGCTACCAATAGGGAGTTGAATGGGAACTGCATTAGAGCCAAAACGAGAACGGATTTGCTCTCTTACTCGTAAAAAGTTCGCACCCATGCGATCCATTTTGTTAACGAATACAAGGCGAGGTACTTTATAGCGATCTGCCTGTCTCCAAACGGTTTCTGACTGAGGTTGTACACCACCTACAGCACAGAAAACGGCAACTACGCCATCGAGTACGCGCATGGAGCGTTCAACTTCGATTGTGAAGTCTACGTGTCCAGGGGTATCGATGATGTTAATGCGGTGATCTTTCCAACTGGTACTGATTGCAGCGGCAGTAATTGTGATCCCACGCTCACGCTCTTGCGCCATCCAGTCTGTGGTTGCAGTTCCATCATGAACTTCGCCTATTTTATGAACAACGCCAGAGTAAAAAAGAATACGCTCTGTAGTTGTGGTTTTACCAGCGTCAATATGCGCCGCAATACCTATATTGCGTACCTTATCTAAGGCAATAGTTCGTTCCACAATAGTTTCCTCGTGTTTATCAGGAATTGAGAATTTATATTAAGAATAGTATAGCGAGGTAAGCTATGGATTAATAACGGTAGTGAGCAAATGCTTTGTTCGCTTCTGCCATTTTGTGAGTTTCTTCACGCTTACGGATGGTTTGACCAGTTTCATTGGCGGCATCCATCAATTCGTTAGCCAACTTAGTTACCATGCTACGTCCAGCACGACTACGGGAATATTGGACTAACCAACGTAGGGCTAGGGCTACTCCACGATCGGTACGTACTTCCATAGGTACTTGGTAGGTAGCACCACCGACGCGACGAGCTTTAACTTCGACAAGGGGTGTCGCATTGCGAATTGCGCGATCGAACACCTCTAGGGGTGGGTTACCTGTACGTTCGCCAATGGTGTCAAGGGCTTTGTAAACGATGTGGGAGGCTACGGAATGCTTGCCGCGTGACATTACACGACGGATTAACATGCTGATGAGACGGCTGTTATAAACCGAATCGGGGGGGGTTATGCGCTTTGAAGCTTTCGTTCTACGAGACATTGCGGTACTAAATTCACCTTATAAAATGAATTGCTAATTTTTACTAAATGGCTAGGAGGGTAGCCTTTTCGAGCGTAATTCTTACTTCTTCTTCTTGCCAGTGCTTGCGGCTGGAGCTTGACCGGGCTTAGGTCTTTTTGCACCGTACTTAGAGCGTCCTTGCTTACGATCCTTTACGCCCGAAGTATCAAGGGTGCCACGAATGATGTGATAACGCACACCTGGTAAATCTTTTACACGACCGCCTCTAATCATCACAACGGAGTGTTCTTGCAGGTTATGCCCAATACCAGGAATGTATGCGGTGACTTCAAATCCAGAAGTCAAGCGTACCCGTGCCACTTTTCTGAGGGCTGAGTTGGGTTTTTTGGGTGTGGTAGTGTAGACGCGTGTACAAACTCCCCTGCGTTGAGGACAACTTTTTAGGGCAGGAGACTTTGTTTTGGTGTTTATGGTTTGTCGCTCAGTGCGGATGAGCTGTTGGATCGTGGGCATAAGTGATGATTTGGTATATCTGCGGCTGTGTATTCTAATCAACAGCACATAACTATAACAAAATAGATCTCACAAAGTCAATTGTATAAAACAATCGCTTACAGGTTTGATCGGCTTTGTTATGTTTATGTCGGCTGTGGCGATCGCTTTTTTACATTTACTTTGCAATTTACAAAGCTGCAATTTACAAAGTATTGCCAAAAAAGAAATGTAGGAAAGATTAACGATAATTCACAATTCGGGCAAAGCCTGCTGGGTCAAGACTTGCTCCGCCAACTAGCACACCGTCAATTTCAGGTTGAGCCATGATTTCGTCAATATTATCAGGTTTGACGGAACCACCATATTGAATTGTAACGTCGCGATTTACTAGTTTACTACGAATTAGTCCAATTACACGATTAGCTTCGCTAGAGGCACAGGTGTCACCCGTGCCGATCGCCCAAATCGGTTCGTAGGCAATGATTAAATTATTTTGGTCAATATCGACGAGATCGGCAGCTAGTTGCGAAAAGATCCAAGATTCTGTCTCGTTTGCATCTCTTTGCTGCTTGCTCTCGCCAACGCAAAGAATGGGGGTAAGTCCGCAGGATTGAGCGGCTTTGAGACGTTTATTAACCGTGTCTTCCGTCTCACCGAAGAATTGGCGGCGCTCACTATGACCGACAATGACGTATTTGATGCCTATCTCGACGAGCATTGGCGCAGAGATTTCACCTGTAAACGCACCATTTTCTGACCAGTGGACGTTTTGAGCACCAATACTGAGATTTGCTTGACCGATCGCTGGCACGATTGTTTGGAGGATCGCTAGATTTGTATAGGGGACGCAAATGAGGATTTGCTGATCAGCGATCGCCGCTTGGGGAGCGGTATTTTTTAAGTGGGCAGGAAATTCTGAGAAAAATGTTTTGGCTTCAGACTGGGTTTTATACATTTTCCAGTTGCCAGCGATAACGATTTTACGCAATGCTCGTTTACCCCTGAGTTAAGATCGTGAAAATAAAGAATTGTTGTTTATTTTACCGAAGAATGGTTCATTAAAAGCAAAGGTAAGTAGCTGGGAATAATTAAAAGCCAGAATCAAACCTGTAGCGCAAGCGCAGCCTGCGCTACAGGTTTTGGGATTTTATATTTAATTGCGCCTAGTTACTTAATTGTGCAGAGAATTGTGAAGAGAGTATCTCTGCTTTTTGACAAAAATTTAGGTCTAAAACTCAATGAGTCTAGCAGAAGGCTGCTAGACTCATGTTTTATAATAATTCAATTAAAGTTTCTACTAGGGGTTTACTGAAACGTGTTGATCTTGATTAACTGTACGCTGTAGCCCTTATCTTTTTTAACTACATAAGCTTGTCTCACCCTGTCCTTGCGGTAGGTCAATCCCCCATACAAGGCCAGAAAAATTAAGAGACCCCAATAACAATACAGGCTATCGAAGCAATCAAAACTACACCGATCTTTGGAATAAGCACTGCCCCGTAAAGATCGCGGAATCGTGGGGAGCAACAGAGCGTCAATCCGATGTGACTTTTAACTCTTCCTTTTTGCTTCTCCTTTTTGCTTTCAAATGTTTATTTCAAAAACCAATCTGGGTTTGCGTTTGGATTGAGTTGCTTTGTCTCTTGTGCCATGTAAATACATTAACGCAGGTGGTGTTCTACAACACTATTTGTTTACATATATTCATAGAATCCTTGGTTATTTAAAATCCCAAAAACAAGCAAAAAGCCTGAATGATTGTGTAGCTAGAGTTTTGACTTTTAGAGTTCTGACTTTTAGGCTGGCATTTGTTAAGCTATGTATACTGAGCTTTACAAGCAATCTACTTCAATACTGCCAAGACTTTGACTATGCTGCAAAAATCTCCGCTTTATACGATGACTTGGGTAGATACGGTTAATAAGGTCAAGGCTGAATCATGGAATATTCTGGCAAAACCTTTGGCAACCCCTTTCTTTGAATGGGAATGGTTGTCAAATCTGGAGTCTTCGGGCTGTGCGATCGCACAGCAGGGTTGGCTGCCGAGTCATTTATTAGTCTGGCAAGGGGATGTATTGGTGGCGGCTGCGCCTTTGTATTTAAAGGGGCATAGTCAAGGCGAGTTTGTGTTTGACCATCAATGGGCGGATTTATCTTATCGGCTGGGGATTGAGTATTATCCGAAACTATTGGGGATGGCTCCCTTTACGCCTGCGGTGGGCTATCGATTTTTAGTGCATCCTGATTTACAGGACAATCCCAATGAATTGTCAAAAATTTATGATCTGATGTTGGTGGAGATCGATCGTCTGTGCGACAGGCATCAAATGTCGGGCTGTAATTTTCTCTATGTCGATCCTAGTTGGAAGCATGAGCTAGAGTCACGCGGTTTCACAACTTGGATGCACCACAGCTATGTGTGGGAAAATCAAGAATTTACGGATTTTGATGACTATTTAAAAAACTTCAATGCCAATCAGCGCCGCAATATTAAGCGAGAGCGAAAGTCGGTCGAAAGTACGGGAATCACGATGCGAGTTTATACGGGTGAAGAGATTCCCCATTACTTCTATGGCTATATGTATGAGTTATATAACGATCATTGCAATAAGTTTTGGGGTGGCAGCAAATATCTAAATCGCAAGTTTTTTGAAAATCTCGCCCATAGTTTTCGCGATCGCCTTGTATTCGTGGCAGGTGAAATTGAGGATCATCCGCAACCTGTGGGGATGTCTTTTTGCATTCGTAAAGACGATCAACTATTTGGGCGTTATTGGGGCTGTGTCCAAGAAATTGATTGTTTACATTTCAATGCTTGCTATTACAAGCCGATTGAATGGGCGATCGCACAGGGAATTAAACGCTTTGATCCCGGAGCAGGTGGTCAACATAAAAAGCGGCGAGGATTTCCTGCGACTCCAAATTACAGTTTGCATCGCTTTTATCGCGATCGGCTCAAGCAAATTTTAATTCCCCATATTAATGAGGTAAATTCCTATGAAGCAAAACAAATTCAAGCGATTAATAATGAATTGCCCTTTGATTTTGCCCCACCCAATCTTCATGTCTAAATTGCCCACAACGTACTTGTAAAGATAATCATTGAGGCAAATGTTATTTTTCTTACACTCGAATAAATATAACAATATTGTGATTTAATAGGCTAAAATTATTTTAAGTGACGAGTGTGCCGAAAACGCAAGTTGTTTTCTATCAAGATGAAAATGGCACTGCTCCTGTTTTGGAGTAGTTGAAAGCCATGATCAAGAAAGACCGTAAAGGTTATGTAAATGGCTAAGACTAGTGATGCCCTCAAAATTATTGATAATTTGACTGACAACGATCCTGAACTTGAGGATTTAGTAAGGGAAGCTTCGCTTAATGCTGTGGTGGCTCAACTTATCTATGAGGCAAGAACTGCAAGAGGATTGACTCAAAAGGAACTTGCCGATCGCATTGGTACTAAGCAATCAGCGATCGCTAGACTTGAGGATGCTGATTATGAGGGGCATTCGCTGTCAATGTTGCAAAAGATTGCTGGTGCGCTTAATCAAAGAGTTGAGATTAAGTTTTCGGAAATTGAGCTTGAGACAAGTGGGCACTGGTCAGCTAAATCGTGATCGACGTATTTGCGTTTTTGTTATCGGCATGAAATGGGCTTCTCAGAACCTATCCCACATTACCTGACCAGTGCCAACAAAGACTTACCCTGCTATTTCTTCGTTAAAATCAAGTAGTTATAGGTAAATTATTCAATTAGGTTCTATATGTCTATAAGTGCTTGGCTTATTGGAGACAGATACGAAGATAGAAAGCATTTTAGCGGAGACAATCTTTTATTTAAGTATTATGGTCTTGATGCTTATAAATATGCACCTAAACCACATCTTAAGGGTGTAAAAAAGCCTACTTTATCATCATGGAAGAGTCGTCATTTTAATGATTTAAAATATCTATTGGTTAAGATCAGAGAAGGAATAAGCTTAGAATACGACGATATTTATGATAATCCAGAAATACAAAGAGAATTATTGATGGAATATAGAGCTAAAGGTGATTCACATTTGATATGCCATCCACATTTTTTTGGTTGCTATCTCCCAATAGATTTCAAGGAAATTAATTTAGCAAGCTCATATTTATTGGGTCTCGGTTCTAGCTTTAATCTTCGTGACGAATTGCAAGAAATAGCTTCTAAGCTTGATTTTGAATTGGGGAAATATGTCACTTATGAATCTATTCTTTCTGATGATGAAATAGATTGCCTAATAGTTAAGATGTTTGATGAAGATGATTTATTCGGGTACGAAAAAATGCTAGTTCTTCAGTTATATAATTTGGCAATTGCTAGTATTAGTTATGACTTAGTAATAAATTTTTCAGGATAGTTTTTAGGGGCATGAATTATTCACGTTCACTCAAATCTCAAAAAATTGCTCACCTCAGCGTAAAGATTTGAGAAAACCAAAGTATAGAACACGAATAAATAAACTAATCGTTTTTGATTAAGTTGCTTGCCCAAATTTCATCTTGACTATTCAAACGAGGTTGCGTCGGTTGAGAATAGTCGATCGCTAAGTCATAACGTCCGCGCTGATAAACCTGATCCACTAAAATTTGCAGGTCTAGTGTCGGCTCTGATTCACCTAAGCGTAGCGGGATAGAGAAATTAGGAATGCGATCGCGAATTGAAAAAGCATATAAATCAGCAGCAGGGCGCTCGTGGCTACGACTGACCAAAATATGATAATCAGAAGGAGGAAGTTGTCCTTGTAAAAAGGAGGGATTAGTTCTTAAAAGATCAATTTCAATAAAATGAGTTTGAGTTTGTAAAACTCGCCTTCTTTTGCGGAGATAAGCTTCACGTCCCTCACCTGTCTTTTTGTTTTTAGGGGAAAGTATCTCGATTGCTGTGATTACTTTTCCAGTTTGGACTTCACGAATTTCTAGATAGCGTTCGCTAATTTCTTCATAGGTTGGCAAGAGAATGCGAGTTGGGGCGATCGCTGCGCGTTCGGCAACTGCGGTTGCACTATCTTTTTCGCTGCTTGTTTTACTTCGACTAAGCAAAGAAACGTCAGGTATCCCAATTAGCAGATCGTCTCCCGTTTCATCACTCCAATAGGTGCGCTTCTCGATTTCAATGCGATAGTCTTGGCTAAGGGTGTCAGCGAGGGCATCAGCGATCGCTACAATTAATCGACTATGAACAGCCGACCATAATTCGGGGTTTTCTAAATAAGGATTCATGCCAGGGAAGGGTGATGGCATTTTTAGCGATCCTCTTTTATATCTACAATTTTCTGGTAAAGCTTAGAAGAAATTCTAACATGGGCAATCTTATCTAGGCGATCGCATATCCCGTATATTGCCTCAGATCAGCAGATTATAAGCCAATCACGATATCTTCTCCATTAGGTTTTGTTTTTAGCAGAAGTGCAGTCTCACATTGGGCAATTGGTATTAATTGGTTATACTGAAAACACTCAGCAGCGAGGGTAAAGCGATGATCCAAACTTTAGCTAAGGTAGAAAACCAATATCTCGTTAAATGGGCTGTCACTTGGGAACAGTTTAAAACTTTGCAATCCGCCTTTGAAGAAATCGGTGGAGTGCGGATGACTTATTGTGAGGGAGAACTAGAAATTATGGGTATTGGTTTGCAGCATGAAATGATATCCAGTCTTCTTGGGGCTTTACTAATTTCTTATTTCGTCACCAAACGCATCCGCTTTACATCAACAGGTGCTTATACCCAAAAAATTGAACCTAGTCTTGAGTTTCAGGCTGATTTGTCCTTTGCTTTTGGTAATGATCCTGCAAAGACTGACCTATGTATTGAAATTGTTGTTACTAGCGGAAGTGTTAAAAAGTTAAGGAAATATCAATTAAGGGGTATTCCAGAAGTTTGGTTTTGGGTAGATGGCAAAATTAGCATTTATCGATTAGTTGACGGTGAATATTTACAAAGCGATCGCAGTGAATGGCTACCTGAGTTGGACATTGAGCATTTAGAAAAATGTTTGTTGATGGATTCACAATTGGATGCGATGACAGCTTTTGCAGAAAAATATGTTTAAAGCAAACAAACGATATTTCTTGAGATTTGTCAGAGTTTAGCTAAGCTTTTGCAAAGCTGTCTTTAATCGCGTATTTAAGCGATCGCATATCCAGTATATTTCCTCAAATAGTCAGGCTGCAAGCCAATCACAATATCTTCCTTGGGGACTCCTTTGGCGACAAGTGCTTCAGCAATATCTATTTCTGTATTGTTCGCTTGAATCCAGATTTTTCCTGCCTTAATATCAAGTTGCATGGAGCAGCCATAGATGCGTTTGTCTTGATTCCAACCAATTGCTAGCACTTGATAGCGATCCTGTTCGTTATCAAAGAGGGTTTGCATTTCAAATTCACCGTGTGAGGGTTTATAAGAGGCGTGTTGGTTGAGAATTTGTTTGATGATCGTGCGATAAGTCTGGATTTTTTCTAGATTTTCCATTTGACAATTACCTCATTCTTTACATCATAAACTAAGATATCAAGCTGACATTCTTGGACTACCACACGTGGAGTTTTTTATCGTTTTTGGTGGAAATTAGTCTTTCTACTACTAAGGTCAATATGACAATATAAAGTTCGGATGCTTTGCAACAAACCAGTAATTAAGTGGCATAGTTAATCATGACTCACGCAGCATTACCAAAGATGCCGAATCAATTTTCAGCAGAGATTATTCGCTCAGATGGAAATTACAGCAAGATTTGGATTGATGGTTTTAGAAGACGTGTCGAATTTTATAATGAGAATGGCATACAGAGCATTGTCATCAGTCGTCCAGACAAAGGGGTATTGTGGAGTTTTGTACTGCCAGATTGTAAGGTAGTGCAAGAGTTACCACTAAAAAATGAACCTATAGAGGGATCTTTTGATCCGACCACATTTCTGAAGTGGACACAAGAAGGTATTGATTTGATTGATGGACATGAGTGTTTAAGGTTTATCGGGCGTTATAACATCCCAGACGTTCCAGCAGAAGAGGCTTATGAGCTTGCTTACATCGACCTAGCTACCAATATGTATCGACGGGTGATAACCTACAACAAGCTTGGTAGGCAATCTCTCATTGTGGATTATCGCTCAGTGATTTTGGAACCGCCTGATAAGTTAGTTTTCGAGTTGCCAGAAGGTGTTTTAGTAGAGGAGTTTTGACCTTGACTAATACGTTTATGATTACGAAGTCTAATCTGCTTTTGTACTTAAAATAAACATTTTAATAGGGGTTAGTTCTTTGCCATAGTTATTAATAGTCGATTGATAAGAAGTAGTACGATTATCGAGAGTCCTTAAATAAGGAAAGGAGACCTTAGTTATCATACAAATTCTTTCTAACTTAGTGATGCAGAAAACTCAGTTGAGTCTCAATATGAGACAAGGGTAACACGAGCAAATTCGATACGAAAATCTAACTTTTCGCGTTTGGCAATAGAAGCACAGGCGGGAGGAGGATTAGTTCTAG